>CAKTHQ010000033.1 GCA_934565415.1 uncultured Oscillospiraceae bacterium | reverse complement strand
ATACACAGTGTTCAGTTTTCAAGGTATATGGAAAACACAAGGTCACAGACGAAAGTCTTTGACATAAAGTCCCTACATGGGACGACATAAGTTGGTATTGATTGCGACGAGGGTCCACCTGTTCCCATCCCGAACACAGAAGTTAAGCTCGTTAAGCGCCGACAATACTTGCAGGGTGACTTGCCGGGAAGATAGGTAATGCCAACATAAAGATAGCCGCTTCGCTTACGCGAGGCGGTTTTTTGTATCTTTTCTGTGAACGCTATTGTTTTTGGCTGCCTAATATTTAAACTGTATTTGCTATTTTGCCATTATTGCATAAAATGAAGAATGGGCTTTTATTGCTTTTACCAGAAATCGTGCTGCTTCAATCATCGAACCTATTCGCAATAGACTGGAATGCATCGAAATTTTTGAATGTGGAAGATGTGTTTCTATCAACGTAGAAAATGCTTTTTAGAAGACTTAATCGACCTTGATTACTTCAAAATGCCTACTTACTCGGCTTATTGGACTGTAATAGGCTGTTGCTTCCTATAAGGAATGTAATATAACTATTTTTATTGGAGCGTTTGATTCCTGCCCCAATTTCCGTCTACCCAAATGAAGACACAAAAGGAAGGTGATACCCTTTGGAAGATTCCAAAATCATAGCCCTGTTCTTTGCCCGAAATGAGGCGGCCATTGAAGAAACGGATTTGGCCTATGGGAAAAGACTCCGGGGCCTATCCTATCGGATCGTTGGCAGCAGGGAGGATGCGGAGGAAAATGTCAACGATACCTATTGGAAGGCCTGGAACGCCATCCCGCCGGAACGGCCAAAGCATTACTTTGGCTTTCTAGCCACCATTTGCAGGCATCTTTCCCTGGATCGGTTGGACTGGAACAATGCGGGCAAGCGGAAGTCAGAGGTCATCTCCCTGACCCAGGAATTGGAGGGCTGCATTCCCTCTCCGGAAAGCCGGTGGGAAGAAGATGCCCTTGGGGAGGCGCTGAACGCGTTTTTACATACCCTTCCCCGGGAAAATCGGGTGATCTTTCTGCGCCGGTACTGGTTTGGGGACTCCCTGGGGGACATCGCCCGGCGCAGCGGCCTGAGGGAAAGTGCGGTGCAGATGCGGCTGAACAGGATGCGTAAAAAACTGCGGTCTTTTTTGGAGAAGGAGGGGGCAACTCTATGACGGGAAAAGATTTTTTGATGGCCTTTGATTCTGTCCGGCAGGACTACATCGAAGAAGCGGAGTATTATAGCTTTCCGGCGAGCAAGAAGTCTGTGCCGAAGCGGACGATCCTGATTGCGGCAGTGATCGGATTGGCGGCGCTCCTGGTGGGCTGTGCGGTGGCTTATGCCCTGCGTATGCAGGACCTGTGGATTGGACAACGGCAGGAAACATCCTCTAAATTTTCCGAAGACGGGCAGCAATATCTGGGTGAAGAGACAGTGACCCAGCAGGTCCTGACCCGGGCGGGCCTACAGGGAAGCCCGGAATACAAGGCGGCCCAGGAATGGTTTACATTCTTGCAAGCCTATGACCCGGACAAGTCCATTTTTGAGAGCATGAAAGACAATCTGCCCGTATTTCCAAAGGAATATGAAGGCTACAACCTCTATTCCCAGAAAATGAAGGACAAGCTGGATGAAATTTTTGGGGTCTATCAGCTAAAGCCCCTGGGAGAGGCGGTGCTCTTCCGGACGCCGAAGCTGCTGTTTGAGGCCATGGGTATTTCCGATGTGCTTCTTCCGGATTCTGCTGCGACAATGGAGCCTCTTTCGGCGGCCTTTTACCGGAGCGGGGAAATGAAGGTCGTTGGCAATCTTGCCTTTCGTGGCGAAAAGAGCTTCGGTATTTCCGTATTTTTTCATCCGAAGGGGTATTTTTCGGAGGATGTGGCACTGCTTTCCAATGCCGCAAATTGGACCGAAGAGACGCTCACCACCGCTTCCGGGGCACAGGTATTGATCCTGACGGAGGGCAGCGGCATCAGCTGGCTGTTCTGCGACAGGCCGGAATACATGGTCAGTGTCCGGGTAGAGGATGGGAACAGGCAGCAGTTAAAGAAACTTGCGAATGCGGTGAATTTTGATTTGAAGCCTCAGATCGGAGACAATGCCAAAACGGAAGAGCCTTCCGGCGGGGACGGGAAAATCGGAGATTACCGGTTTTCGGTGAAAAATGTGACTTCCGACGGCTATACCGCCTGGGTCACTCTTTCCGTTACCGGTCCGGAAGAAACGAAGCTATTGGCCGACGAGCCGTCGAAAATCCTGACTTACGGGAATGAGGTGGGATTCTGGTCTTCGGTAACACCGGGGCTATCTACCGAAAGCTACGGCGGAGCCTGGGCGGACGACGGGGACGGAAAGGACAATACCGCAGAGTATATCCTGGAAGCCCACAGCCGGGAGAACAATATGGCCTTTGGCCCCGGGGCAGTGTGGAAGCTCTACTGGGAGGACCTGCGTCTGCTGACCTGGGACGCGGAAGCGGGGGACTTCCATTCCGAAACCCTGGCAGAGGGGACCTGGGCGGCGGACATCACCTTCCATCCAGAGACCACCGGAAGCCTGGAGCTGGTTCGGGAGCCGGTGGCAACAAAAATCTACTGCGGCTGGGATCTACAGGGAAACTGGGTCCTCAAGGATACGACCCTGCACTCCGTTTGCCTGCACCCTTTGAGTGCGGTGATCTCCTGTACGGACAACGAAACGGCCCCGGTTTTTTTATACGACGACGGTCCTGTGGTTTTCCTGAAGGACGGAAGCAAAATCCGCCTGTTGGGCGTGGCCGGAGAAGTGGGGAAACAGTACCTTCGCCCGGAGCGGCAGATCGACCTGGACCAGGTAGACTATGTAATGCTGGCAGACGGCGTCCGGCTGGAAAGAAACGAAGAAACCGAAACACAATAGCTGTTTTTTATCACGGTTGTATTTTGAGACCTATGTAAATGCAGATAGCCGAGAACCAATCAAGAAACCCCTGCTCCAATGAGATGCTTGTGATCCATTTGGAGCAGGGGTTTTTCTGTATTCAGTTTTTCAGCGCTGTAATAGGTACTACAAATACGCCATCCGGTCTCCGGTAGGCGGCATTGGACAGGCCGCACAGGACGCACAGGACGGCAGGGGGCTTGCCCTTGGGGTCACTTTCAAAGGCCTTTTGAATTTCCAGAAGATTCCGGGCGGCGGCATCGATTTGGTTGGCACCCAGTTTGATTTCAAATGCGCACCATTGGCTGTCCGGCAGTTCAATGACGGCGTCGATTTCGCGGCCCTGATAATCCTGATAGTGATAGAGAGAGCCGCCAAAGGACTCCGCATAGATTTTCAGGTCCCGTTCACACAGAGCTTCAAAAAGGAAGCCCAGCGTTTCCAAATCGCCCAGAAGGCCGGAAGGGGTCACGTTTAGCAGAGAACAGGCCAGGGAAGGGTCGGAGAAATGCCGCTTTACTGCCTGCTTGATACGGACGGAGGACCGAACACCGGTGGAAAAGGGAGGCTGATCGTCGGTAATGAACAGCCGCGCGAAGATATCCAGGTATTCCTTGACGGTTTCGACATCAATATCCTCGTCGTCCACTTCTTTGATGTCGTTTTTCAGGGTTTTGTTTGTGGCGGTGGTGCTTTCGTTCCTGGCCAGGGACCGGAGCAGCAGGCGCATTTTGGTGGTATTGCGTTTTACGCCGTCGATCCGGTAGGTATCGTCGTCGATCACCGCTTTTAAATATTCGGCGGGAAGCAGAGCGGCCTGTTCAGGGGGGACATGGAGGCTCCCCGGCCAGCCGCCGCGGACGATCAGCGCAATGAGTTTTTTCAGGTCCACTTCCCCGGTCAATGCGGGGACCATATCTCCCTGGCACAGCTGATTTAGAGAAACGACCCCGGAAGAATCGCCGGATTCATACAGGGACATGGGGCGCATACGCAGCTTGGCGATCCGCCCGGCGCCGCTGTGCAGGATCCCTTTGTGATTCGGGGTGGCGGAACCGGTCAGGATATACTGCCCCTTCTGGGCCGCCTGGTCCACCTGATACCGGACGGCATCCCAGATGGGGGGGACCTCCTGCCATTCGTCGATCAGCCTGGGCTTTTCTCCCTCTAAAATGAGTGCCGGTGCCATTTCAGCCAATTGCCGGTTTTGAAAATTTCCGGAAGGGTCTCCAATAAAAATTTCACTGTTGCAGTGGTAAGAGGAGGTCCAGGTCTTCCCGCACCACTTTGGACCCTCTACGCAGATCGCACCAAAGGCCTTCAGATATTCTTCAATTTTTGCGTCAATGATCCGGGGCATATAGCTGCGTTTATCCATTTGCGATTCACCTCTAGGCTTATTATACGCCAATCCGAGAGATTTTACAATGGGAATCCAATGAATTTTCAATATTCAACCCGAGAGATTTTGAATTTTCAATCCGACAGATTCACGGAAATGAACCCGAGTGATTTTGAAGAGGCCCACTGTTATATCCCCGGCACCACGGAAAGGCGATTTGTCCCCGCTACTTGTCCCAAACAGTAATAAAACAGTAAACACACTTTCTTTACCCTATGCTATAATGTAGAAAACGCAGCAGGGGGGAAAAGAATGGGAAACAAAATACTGATTATCGAGGATGACAGCGCCATTGCCCAGGCTTTGAAGCTGAATTTGGAGAGCTCTGATTACAGCGTGACGACCTTTGACAATGGCCTGGCCGCCTGGAAGGGACTGGAAAAGGAGCATGGGTATGACCTGGCGCTGCTGGATATGATGCTTCCGGGGATGGATGGGTTTTCGCTGCTGCCCAGGCTCCGGGAGCTGGGAATTCCGGTGATCTGCCTGACGGCGATGACGGACGATCGGAACGAAATCCGGGGTCTGAAGGGCGGGGCGGAGGACTACATTGCCAAGCCCTTTTCCATGGCGGCGCTGCTGGTAAGGATGGAGAAGGTGCTGAAGCGCTGCGGCAGGCTGGAGGAAATCTACCGGTACCGGGACCTGACACTGGACAAGGCAAACAGGCTTTTGACCCGGAACGGGGAGGAGATCCGGCTGCCGCCTCTGGAACTGGATGTACTGGCGGTACTGATGAAGAACAAAAATCGTACAGTCTCCCGAGATCAGATTCTAAATGAGATTTGGGGCCAGGACTACTTTGGAGACATCCGCACGGTGGATGTGCGCATCGCCAATCTGCGAAAAAAGTTAGGATTCACCGATGAGATCAGAACCATTGCAAAAGCCGGTTACCGGTTGGAGGAACGATGAAGCTGAAAACAAAATTGACGGCGCTGTGCGGCGCACTGCTGGTCCTGGTGGCCTTTGGCCTGACGGCGGCCATGCTCTGGCAGGTCCGGGAGCAGTCCTACGCTTCTGCCCAAAGCAAGGCAGAGGAGACCGTAAAGGAACTGAGCAATTCCTTTGAAATGGCAGTGGTCCATGGGGAGAAAACGAATGCGTCCTCCCAAAAGCCCTATTGGACCTACTGCTTCCGCAGCCTGGGGGTGCCCGGAAGCGCCCTTTTGGTAGACGGAGAAACCTACTCCGCCGGGACTTCTATCCCGCCGGAAAAATATCTGGATACAAGCGGAAGCTGGGAGACCAGGTTTGCCCGGTGCCGGGTGGACGGGAAATTCTATCTGGTCTCCGGCAAGGCCCTGGAGCTGCGGGAAAGACAATGCCAGGTATTTCTTGTAACGGATGTGACCTATATTCAAAATCAGCTGCTGCGCCTGGCAGGAACCTTTGCTTTACTGGCGCTGACCATTGGCCTGATGGGACTGCTTGTCCTGCGGTGGCTGATCAGCCGGACTCTGCGGCCCCTGGCAGACCTTTCCCAGGCGGCGGACGGCATGGCAAAAGGCTCCTACAGCCAGCGGGTGCCGGTGGCGGCCCAGGATGAAGTGGGCCTGCTGGCAGAGAACTTCAACCAAATGGCCCAGGCGGTGGAGACCCATGTGGACGAATTGCAGGAGCAGAACCGGCGGCAGAAGCTGTTCCTGGGGGCGGTGGCCCATGAGCTGAAAACGCCATTGACTTCTCTTCTTCTGAATGTCAACACCCTGCAAACGGTGTATCTGCCGCAAGAGAAGGAAGAGGAGCTGCTTGAGAGCATGGACACCCAGCTCCATTGGCTGGAAACCATGGTTAAAAAGCTGCTGACGCTGCTTTCTATGAATCGGAACGCAAAATTTTCCCAAACCTCCGTCCCGGAGCTGCTGGACCAGGTGGAAGTACTTACCAAAGAGGTTCGCGAAAAATATGGGGTGTTTCTGGAAACCGTTTCTCAGGTAAAAACCTGTACCGTGGACCGGGACCTGATGTGCAGCGCCCTGGTGAATCTGGTGGAAAACAGCGCCAAGGCCTCCAAGCCCGGGGGAACGGTCCGGCTTCTGGCAGAGGAGGAGGGCTTTACGGTCATGGACCAGGGCTGTGGGATTCCACCGGAGGACCTGGAACGGGTGACGGAGCCCTTTTACATGGGGGACCCCTCCCGCAGCAAGGCAAAGGGCGGCTTTGGGCTGGGGCTGGCCCTGGTAAAGGAAATCGCGGCAGTCCACGGAGGAAAGCTGGAGCTGGAAAGCAAGCCCGGAGCGGGGACTGTGGCGCGGATCATGCTGAAAAACAGAAAGGATGTGCAGCAATGAAAAAGAAAACAGTTTGCGGGGGCGCGTTTCTGCTGGCTCTGGTTATGCTGTCCGGCTGCGCCGGGGAACAGGTGGAACCCACCAGCGTCAATCAGGCAATGCTGGTAGAAAAAAGCGCCCAGGAGCAGTCGGAGTACCACTTTCCGGAAAAGTTTACCGGGGACTGGACCGGCCAGGACGGGCGGCTGACCATCCATGCCGATGCCCAGGTGGTGGCGGAGCTGGGGACGGACCTGCCTACCGCGACCCTGACCCCCAGGGAATTTACACAGGCGGATGTGGATAACCTTTTGCGGGTGTTCCTAAAAGGGGAACCCCTGTATGCCTACACGCAAACCAAGCAGGAGCTGCAGACTCACCTGGACTATATCAACTCCCCGGATTGGCAGTCGGACCCGGCAAAGCCCAGCGACCCGGCCTCCCTGGAAGCCCGCAGGCAGGAGCTGAACGAGTGGTACCAGGCGGAAATTGCCAAGGCCCCGGCGGAAAAGCCCATTGTCCATGGTTTCTCCGATTCGGAAAACCCATGGGAGGTTTCCGGTACGGCCATGGTGGACGGGAAGAAATGGGAGGTCAGCATTGACAACTGCTCCGATTTAGAGCCTGCCTACCGGTGGATCAGCGCACAAATTCTGCGCAGCGACTACAAATATCGGGACTACGAGGTCCCCCTGCCGGAAGTGGACAGGGAAACGGCCGTTGCCTATGGAAATGCCCTGATGGAGGCGCTGGGTTTTGACAATATGGTCCTGGACGATGTTCAGATGGGGGAATTGGGCGGCAAGCCGGACAAGGGCCTGTGGGAGCTCTATTATACCCCTACCGTAAACGGCATTCCCATTTCCAGCATCCGGTGGGACCGGAAGGAGGCGGACGGCCAGGGAAATGTTTACCATACCTACCAATATGAGAACTACGGTGGAAGCGAGGAAACAAACCCGGATACCGTTTCCTGGTATATGGAATGCATCCGGCTGGACGTAGGCAAGGAAGGGGTCCTGTCCTTCTACTGGGCTGCCCCCAGTACCCAGCCGGTGGTCCGGGAGGAACATACCGCAATGCTGCCCTTTGACGAAATTGCCGCCATTGCCGATACCATGCTGCCGGTGGTCATCATCGGCCCCAGCGAGGCCAGACCCCTGGTGGAGATCGACCGGATCAACGGCTTTGAGACCCGGATGGATGTGGAGCTGACAAAGGTCTCCCTGTCTTTGATGCGTGTCCGGGACAAGGGCTCCCTGCAGGGGACCGTCGTCCCCGTATGGGATTTCTGGGGCACCTCCGACTGGTACGACCCGGAACCCAGCGAGGCCCATTATACGGCCCATATGGTAAAGGGCAGAAATACGGAATTTGGGCCATTGCTTACCCTGAACGCCATCGACGGCACCGTGGTGAGCCGGCTGTTTGGGTATTGAAGGGCCATATTATAAATAATTGCGGAGCAGGTGCTGGCCCTTGGCGGAAAGGCCGTTATGACCGGCACGGTGGAAAAGGGCTTCTGCAGTGAAAGGCTGTTGGAACGGGGGGATATGGTGCTTCTGCGCTACCCGGTGCACCTGAATGCATTTCAGTACCGGCATCTGCTGGAAGAAAACAATTTTTCCAAAGCGATTCCCTATCATTCCGGGGCATTTACAGTGCTGGAACGAAACTTTTCGTTTTAGCGGGAACAAAGAAAACTGTGTTGTTTCCTGGTCCGGGCGAAAATTACAGGACCGGCCTGTCCAAAAAGAAATTTCGTAACAAGACCCGTGTCACACTTCTGTCATAGTCTGTATGCTATTCTTTCTCTATAAAGCCTGCTATACGGTGTATTTGCGGCATTACCTTTTGGTATCACAATGGCACGCCCAAAGGACTGTGCAAGGCCAAACGGCTGATTTATGTAACCACCTCCGGAGGCTATATCAAAACGGATTACGGCTTTCGGTACCTGGACGCCCTGTGCAAAAACTTTTTCGAGATTCCGGAAGCCTGTGCCTTTCGGTGCCAGGGGCTGGATATATACGGCAGCAATGTGGAAAAGCTGCTGCTGGAGTCCCAGAACCAGGTCCGCCAGGCACTTGAAAAGGCGATAACAAAGAGGCCCTGCGCTTGCACGCAGAGCCTCTTCCTTTTCGTTACCGTCTTCTTCTGGCAGGACGGCCAAGAACATTGTCCGGCAAATCGAATTTCTGAAACTGATCCGGGCAGTCCTGAACGCCTGCCGGGCGGTTGGGAACATCCTCCGGGGAGGCACCGCAGGCCTTGCGGACCTTTTCCAGGGTGTGGTGGGTCAGGGGATGGGCCTGCTCAAAGTAGAATAGGTGTTCTTCCGGGGCTGAGAGAATATCCTGGGGCCGCCGGGAGCGAACGGTGGCGGCAATTTCCGGTTTGGCGCAGACCCGGACGGAGCGGCCGCTTACAAGATCGTATACCGTAAAAATCAGCCGCCCGGTTTTGTAGTACAGCAGATGTTTTTTCCCGGCGGTGCAATGGAGCCCGATTTGGATGGCATCCACGCAGCAGCCGTCATGCTCGGAAACACAGATCAACCGATCCGGGGCAGGGTCGGTCAGCTCCAGCTTGGTAAGGGCGGTATCGCAGACCCGGACCCCCAGGGCGAGCAGCGGGCAGGGCTTGCCATGGAAGCGGACGCAGTCGGCCCACAGACGGTGAATTCGTTGGCTTTGGGATTTCAGCAGAAGCATGGGGGCAGTCTCCTTTTTGTTTGCCCCTATTATAAGTAAAAAAATATCAAATGTCAAACGGGCAGCAAAATCCCGCCTCCTGTAGAGGAGACGGGAAAAATATTACATAGCTGCAGGAGAGGCATCCATATCGGCCAGATACTTCTTGACGCTGACCAGCTTGACGACACAGGTAAATACCTGCATGGCCAAGGTCAGGTCCTCATTGGTGGGGAAGGAGGGGGCAATGCGGATGTTGCTGTCCCGGGGGTCCTTGCCGTAGGGGAAGGCGGCGCCGGCACCGGTGAGAATCAGACCGGCCTTTTTGCATCTGGAAACAATTTCCTTGGCGCAGCCGTCCAGGGCGTCGAAGGAGACAAAGTAGCCGCCCTTGGGGTTGGTCCAGGTGCCGATGCCCAGGCCCCCCAGCTGGGTTTCCAGGGCTTCGTGAACAATCTCAAACTTGGGCCGCAGGATATTGGCGTGGCGGCGCATATGCTCTACGACGCCGTGAATATCGCCGAAGAATCGCACATGGCGCAGCTGGTTTACTTTGTCGTGGCCGATGGTTTGGACCTTCATCTGAGCCCGGATGTCCACCAGGTTATTCTCGGAGGCAGCCAGGGCGGAGATGCCGGAGCCGGGGAAGCTGATTTTGGAGGTGGAGGCAAACTTATAGGCCAAATCCGGGTTCCCTGCCCGCTTGCACTCGGCCAGAATCTCAATCAGGTGATCCTGATCGTGGTCGTACAGGTGGTGGATGGTGTAGGCGTTGTCCCAGTAGATGCGGAAGTCCGTTGCAGCGGGCTTCAGGCGGGCGAACCGGCGGACGGTCTCATCGGAATAGGAAATGCCCAGGGGGTTGGAATATTTGGGCACGCACCAGATGCCCTTAATGGCCGGGTCGGAGGACACCAGCTCCTCCACCATGTCCATATCCGGGCCGGTGGGCAGCATGGGCACATTAATCATTTCAATGCCGAAATACTCGGTAATGGCAAAGTGCCGGTCGTAGCCGGGAACGGGGCACAGGAACTTCACCTTGTCCAGCTGGCACCAGGGGGTGGACCCCATAACGCCCTTAATCATGGATCGGGCTACGGTATCGTACATTACGTTCAGGCTGGAGTTGCCGTAGATAATGACCTGGTCCGGCCGGACCTCCATCATGTCGGCCATCAGCTCCTTGCACTCCTCAATTCCGTCCAGCACGCCGTAGTTCCGGCAGTCGGTACCGTCCTCGCAGGTCAGGTCGCTGTCGCTGTTCAGCACATCCATCATGCCCATGGAAAGGTTCAGCTGCTCCTGGCTGGGCTTGCCTCTGGCCATATTCAGGGTCAGCTTACGGTTCTGGTATTCTGTATACTCCGCCTTCAGGGCTGCCTTTAGTTCCAGCAGCTCTTCGCGGGTCATTTCGGAATAGGGTTTCATAGATTACCTCCGGACGGAACATAGATTTGCAAGATTTACATTTCAAACTTGCAGAATGCTTATATCATACTCCGGATTCTTCCAAAAAGCAATGGGCAGTATTCACAGATTAAGAAGGAGAAGAATCAAAAAAGTGCATATTCTGCACAGGGGCAGGAAAACCACGGCCCGCCCATTGATGCTTGGGGCGGGCCGCGATGGTTTATCCTTCGTATCCTGCAATCCGGCGGGCCACATGGACGCCGCTGGCGGAGGCGTGGGACAGGGAGTGGGTGATGCCGCTGCCGTCGCCGATGATGTAGAGCCCGGGGTACTTGGTTTCCAGGTGCTCGTCTACCTCCACTTCCATGTTGTAGAACTTGACCTCTACGCCGTAGAGCAGGGTGTCGTCGTTGGCGGTGCCCGGGGCAATCTTATCCAGGGCGTGGATCATTTCGATGATGCCGTCCAGGATGCGCTTTGGCAGCACCAGGCTCAGGTCGCCGGGGGTAGCGTTCAGGGTGGGGGTAACAAAGCTCTCCTCCATCCGCTTGGGGGTGGAGCGCTGGCCCCGGATCAGGTCCCCGAAGCGCTGGACGATGACGCCGCCGCCCAGCATATTGCTCAGACGGGCGATGGATTCGCCGTAGCCGTTGGAATCCTTAAAGGGCTCGGAGAAATGCTTGGCAACCAGAAGGGCGAAGTTTGTATTCTCGGTCTGCTTGGCGGGGTCCTCATAGCTGTGGCCGTTGACGGTGATGATGCCGTTGGTATTCTCGTTGACCACGGCCCCCTTGGGGTTCATGCAGAAGGTACGGACCTTATCCTCGTACTTCTGGGTCCGGTAGACGATCTTGCTTTCGTACAATTCGTCGGTCAGGTGGGAGAAGACCACGGCGGGCAGCTCCACCCGGACACCGATGTCCACCCGGTTGGACTGAGTGGGAATCTGCATTTCCCGGCAGATGGTTTCCATCCACTTGCTGCCGCTGCGGCCGACGGAAACGATGCACTGGCCGCAGGTGTAGTTTTCTTTATCGCAGTGGATTTCGTATCCGCCCTCGATCTGGACAATGCTGCGCACGGGGGTATCGAAATGGAAGTCCACCTTGTCTTTCAGATAGGCGTACAGGTTTTCCAGCACCACATAGTTGATGTCGGTGCCCAGGTGGCGGACGGAGGCGTCCAGCAGGTGCAGGTCGTTCTGGATGCACAGCTTTTTGAATTTGGTGCCGGTGGTGGAATAGAGCTTGGTGCCCTCGCCGCCGTAGGCCATGTTGATTTCGTCCACATACTTCATCAGGTCCATGGCCCGCTTTTTGCCGATGTACTCGTACAGGGTGCCGCCAAAGTCGTTGGTGATGTTGTACTTGCCGTCGGAGAAGGCACCGGCGCCGCCAAAGCCGGACATAATGGAGCAGCACTTGCAGCCGATGCAGCTTTTAACGGTGGTGCCGTTGATGGGGCAGGACCGTTTGTTCAGCGGATGGCCGGCCTCAAACACGCCAATTTTCAGCTTGGGGTTCCGCAGAACCAGCTCATAGGCAGAGAAAATGCCGCCGGGACCGGCGCCGATAATCAGAACGTCGTAATTCATAGGTCGTAATCTCCTGTAAAAATGCCAGAATGTAGGAAAAATAGGTACAGATATAACTATTATACCATATTCTTCCCATTCGTCAAGAGCGGCGAAAAGACAAATGTTCTCTTTACGAATGGCGGCCTTTGTGGTATGATGGTTCCATAAATCGATAGAAAAGGAACAAAGCCTATGTTTTTTGATAGAAAGGCCCGGTCCCGCCTCCTGGCAGGCGCCCTGGTGCTTTTAAGCCTTTTGGGTACTTTGGCCGGATGCACAAAAATCAAGGAAGTAGAAACCGTTTGTCTGGGAGTGGATGTGGCCAAATACCAGGGGACGGTGAACTGGGAAAAGGTGGCTGCTGCCGGGGCAAAATTTGCCATGATCCGGCTGGGCTACCGGACGGCCCGGGACGGGGTGATCGAAGAGGACAGCAACGCCCGGTATAATTTACAGGAGACGGCAAAGCTGGGGCTGCCCGCAGGCGGCTATTTCTTCTCCACCGCCATTAGCGTTGAGGAGGCACGGGAGGAGGCTCAATGGGTGGCGGACCTGGTTGCCAAGTATCCCATTACCTATCCCATCGTCTACGACTGCGAGGGCTACAACGACGAAGGCAGCCGCCAAAGCGAAATGTCCGTCCAGGAGCGGACGGATGTGGCACTGGCCTTTTTGAAGGAAATTGAAAAGCAGGGCTACCAGGGAATGTTCTATTCCTCCGCCAGTGAGCTGGAGGAGCGCTGGGAGACGGAGCGCATCCGGAAGAACTATAAAATTTGGGTGGCCCAGTATCCGCCGGAGCCTTATCCGGAGACTACGGCACCCTATTACAGCGGCAAATACGATATGTGGCAGTATACAAAGGAGGCCAAAATTCCCGGCATCTCTACGGAGGTGGACCTGAATGTGGCACTTTTTGCCTACAGTGGCATTGAGCCTGCCAAGGATTCCGATCCGCCGGAAGAAGTTGGTCCGGACCCGGAGGCCCTGATGGTCTTCCGGGATGTGGAAGAGACGGTAACGGCCAAGGACCAGACGAACCTGCGGGATCTGCCCAGCCAGGGGGAGGAGAGCACCGTTGTGTACACTCTGCCCAATGGAGAAGCAGTACCCCGGACGGGCATCAGCGATGCGGGCTGGTCCAGAGTTGTGTACAATGGGCAGAACCTGTATGCAGTATCCAATTTCCTGACTACGGACCTGAATTATGTTCCCAGTACCTCCGGTGGGGAGGATGGCCTGAAAACCCAGTTTGAAGCCGTAGAGGAAACCGTCACGGCCAAGGATGCGGTGAACCTGCGGACCCTGCCCTCCGTGGAAAACGAGGAAAGTCAGGTTCTGGGTCAGCTGAAGCACGGGGACGAGGCCAAGCGCACCGGCATCAGCGGGAACGGATGGTCAAGGCTGGAGTGGCAGGGGCAAACCTGTTATGCGGTTTCCAGCTATTTGGAAATCCTGGGTTCCGACGGCAAGCCGGTGGACACGGACTCCGACGAAATCAAAACCCAGTTTGAAGAGATTGAGGATTGGGTAACGCCCAAAGAAAAGGTAAACCTGCGGACGCTGCCTTCGGTAGAGGACCCGGACTGTAAGGTGGCGGCTACCATCACCAGTGCGGATACCGTCAAACGTACCGGCATTAACCGGGATGTGGGCTGGTCCCGGGTGGAATACGAAGGGCAGACCCTGTACTGTATCACCCGGTATTTGAAGGAAGCAAACTAGCGGAAAGCCGTTCCGGCCCGCCCGATTTTTTCGGGGCGGGCCGTTTTTGGTTCTCCCCACCTGAAAAGTAGGTAGAAAATCCGATTTTTTTTCTTGCTTCCCCCGGGAAAATGAGAAAAAAATCTTTGGTACCCCAAAAACTTCCTAAAAAACCGGGTTGCGTCGGCAAAAGGGGAGAGGAGGGGGGAGTAATGTTCGATTCCAACAAAAACCCCCTGGGGGGGATAGACGGTTGTAAGCGAAATGTAGCAAAAAAGCCGATTGACAATCCCAAAACGAATTGGTAGAATATTATCGATACAGTACGGTTCGGCAATACCAACGTATCATCAGGAAAGAATTACTTAATTAGGAGGAAATCACATTGAAGGATTGGGCATATCTGACCACTGTCGAAGAGATGGAAGAAGCCACCAATTCCTTGCTGGAAACCGGCAAGAAGGTTGGCGCTGACTCCTGGCAGCAGCGTGTCAAAAACCAGACCCCCCACTGCGGATTCGGCGAGAAGGGTACCTGCTGCCGTATCTGCTCCATGGGCCCCTGCCGCATCACCCCCAAGGCCCCCCGGGGCATCTGCGGCTGCGATGTTCACGGTATTGTAGGCCGTAACTTCCTGCGGTTCACCGCAGGCGGCTCCGCTACCCACTCTGACCATGGCCGCGAGATCATGCATACCCTGTACCAGGCCAAGGAAGGCGGCAACTACCAGGTCAAGGATCCTGAGAAGCTGCTCCGCATCGCCAAGGAATGGGGCGTGGAGACCGAGGGCAAGGACATCTACGATCTGGCCCACGAAATGGCTGAGATCGGCCTGATGGAATACGGCAAGCCCTTCGGCGTGCAGAAGTTCCTGAAGCGGGCTCCCGAGCACACCCAGGAGCTGTGGCATGAGGCCGGTATCGAGCCCCGGGCCATTGACCGGGAAGTTTCCACCGCTCTGCACATGACCCACATGGGCAACACCAGCCTGCCTGAGGCTCTGGTCCGCCAGGCTCTGCGCTGCGGCCTGTCCGACGGCTGGGGCGGCTCCATGATGGGCACCGAGTTCTCCGACGTTATGTTCGGCACTCCCAAGCCCGTTGACTCCACCGCCAACATCGGCGTTATGGAGAAGGACAACGTGAACATTGTGGTTCACGGTCACGATCCCTCCCTGTCCGAGATGGTCGTTTACTACGCCAACGATCCCGAGATGATCGCTTACGCCAAGAGCATGGGTGCCAAGGGCATCACCGTTTCCGGAGTGTGCTGCACCGCCAACGAAGTGGCTATGCGTCACGGCATCCCCATGGCCGGTAACTTCCTGAGCCAGGAGAATGTGGTTCTCACCGGCGCCTGCGAAGCCATTGTTGTAGACGTACAGTGCATCTTCCCCGCCCTGGGACCCCTCAGCAAGTGCTTCCACACCAAGTTCATCACCACCTCTCCCATCTGCCGGATGCCAGACTCCGAGTTCATCCAGTTCAATGCCGAGACCGCCGGTGACAACGCCAAGGCGATCGTGAAGATGGCTATCGAGAACTTCAAGAACCGGAAGCCTGAGCTGGTGAACATCCCCAACCAGGTCCAGAAGACCCGCGTGGGCTACTCCCTGGAGGCCATCAAGAAGGTTCTGGACGGCGTCGCCAACTCCCAGGTCGACGAGTTCGGCACCACCAAGCCTTTGATCGAGTGCATCACCTCCGGTGTTCTTCGCGGCGCTGTGGCCATGGTCGGCTGCAACAACCCCAAGGTTCGCCCCGACACCGCTCACATCGAGCTGATGAAGAAGCTGCTGGAGAACGATATCGTCGTAGTCGTGTCCGGCTGCTCCGCCCAGGCTGCCGCCAAGGCCGGCCTGATGGATCCCGAGAAGGCCAAGGAGTACTGCGGCGCAGGCCTGAAGCGCGTCTGCGAGCTGGCGAACATTCCTCCCGTGCTGCACATGGGTTCCTGCGTGGATATCTCCCGTATGATGCTGCTGGCTTCCGATCTGGCCAAGGATTCCGGCCTGAAGATCTCCCAGCTGCCTCTGGTTGGCTGCGCTCCCGAGTGGATGTCCGAGAAGGCCGTCTCCATCGGTAACTACGTTGTGGCCACCGGTATCGACACCTACCTGGGTGTGGATCCCTACGTCTCCGGTTCTTCCGAGATCTGCGAGCTGCTCACCGGCGAGCATGGCGTCAACGATTGGGTTGAGGCCAAGTACACCGTGGAGAAGGATATCGACAAGCTGGGCGACATGATGATCGCCCGCATCGAAGAGAAGCGCGCCGCGCTGGGCATCTAAACTATGAAACTTGCGATCACCGGCAAGGGTGGCGTGGGTAAAACCACCCTTGCCTCCACCCTGGCCCGGCTCTACGCCGACGAAGGACGCACCGTCCTTGCCGCCGACGTGGACCCGGATGCCAACCTGGGGCTGGCCCTTGGGCTGAGCCAGGAGGAAGTGGATGCCATTGTTCCCATCAGCAAAATGCGAACTCTGGTGGAAGAGCGGACCGGGGCAACGGATGCCAACCGGTTCTATAAGCTCAACCCCTATGTGGCGGACATCCCCGAAAAGTACTCCAAGGACATTAACGGCGTAAAGCTTCTGGTCATGGGTACCGTGGATGTAGGCGGCTCCGGCTGCGTTTGCCCGGAGCACGTTATGCTCAAGTCCATTTTGGCTGCCATGACCTATCGGAAGGACGATGTGGTCATTATGGATATGGAGGCCGGCCTGGAGCACCTGGGCCGGGGGACTGCTTCCAATATGGATCAGTTCATTGTGGTCATCGAACCCGGCGCCCGCAGTGTCCAGACCTACCGGAATGTCAAGCGTCTTGCAAAAGACCTGGGCGTCAAGCAGGTCCGTGTGGTGGCAAACAAGGTCCGGAACGAAAGCGACGAGGCTTTTGTCCGCTCTGCCATCCCTGCGGAAGACCTGCTGGGCTGCATTCACTATAACCCGGATATCATCGATGCGGATCGGCAGGGAAAATCGCCCTACGATTTCAGCCCCGCTGCCATTGAGGAGATCCGCCAAATCAAAGCGATTCTGGATCGTGAAGAAAATTAGGAGGAAATACCGTGACTTTATTTGAAAGAGTTTTCGGCGGCAACGATGCTGTTTACGGCCTGACCGAGGCAGCCATCAACAACGCCATCGCGCAGTACGGTGAGGGCCAGGCCGTGTCCTTCCCCGGCACCGCTTATTCCCTGCCCTGCTACTACGGCGTCACTGGTGTGAAGGTCGAGACCCTGGGCCAGCTGAAAGAGGCCCTGGGCGTGGTCAAGACCCTGATGACCCGCAACAACCGCCTGAACGATGCCTTCATGTCCGGCGTGGCTACCGCCCTGTGCGCGGAGTTCATTGAGGTCCTGAAGTACATCGGCAACGACACTCCCTACGAGGCTCCCTGCTACGGCCACCTGCCCGATGCCGTGGTCCGTTCGCTGGGTGTTCCCCTGGTTACCGGCGATATCCCCGGCGTGCCCGTTATCCTGGGCACCGCTCCTACCGCTGACGAGGCCGTGGCTCTGGTCAAGAGCTACCAGAGCCAGGGTATGCTGGTCACTCTGGTGGGCGGCATCATCGATCAGCTCCAGGAGAAGGAATACAAGACCGGCGACAATGTCCGTGTGATCCCTCTGGGCAAGGACGTTACCTCTGTGATCCACGTGGTCTCCGTGGCTGTCCGTGCCGCTCTGATCTTCGGTAACATTCAGCCCGGTGATGCTGCCGGTCTGATGAAGTACACCATGGAGCGTGTACCCGCCTTCGTCAACGCCTTCGCTCCTCTGGACGATGTGATTGTTGCCTGCGGCGCCGGCGCCATCGCTCTGGGCTTCCCCGTTATCACCAACGAGCAGGAGAACATCTTCCGTGTTCCCAAGAGCCTGATCGTGCAGCCTGATGTGGAGAAGTTCAACGCCACCTCTCTGGAGGCCCGGGACATCAAGATCAAGATCACCAACATTGATATCCCCGTATCCTTTGCTTCCGCCTTCGAAGGCGAAATCATCCGCCGCGGCGATATGCAGGTGGAAGTGGACGGCTCCCGCGTGGACTGCTTCGAGCTGGTACACACCAAGGAAGCCGCGGAAGTGGAAGACCACAAGATCACCGTGATCGGACCCGAGATCGACGAGATCCCCGTGGGCTCCAAGATTTCCCTGTCCTACACCGTGGATGTGGCCGGTAAGGCCATGCAGCCGGACTTCGAGTCTGTTATGGAGCGGAAGTTCCACTCCTACCTGAACTGCATCGAGGGCGTGATGCACACCGGCCAGCGTGATATGATCCGTATCCGTATCAGCAAGGCCGACTTCGAGGCGGGCTTCAAGTTCCGTCACATCGGCGAAGTGCTGTACGCCAAGGTCAAGAGCGAGTTCGAGGCCGTTGTAGACAAGTGCCAGGTCACCATCGTGGTAGACGCCGAGAAGAACAAGGAGCTGCGGGCTGCCGCCAACGCCGTGTTCAACAAGCGTGACGACCGGCTGAAGTCCATGACCGACGAGTCCGTGCCTGTTTACTACACCTGCATCATGTGCCAGGCCTTCTCTCCCAGCCATGTATGTATCGTTACCCCCGAGCGTCTGGGCCTCTGCGGTGCCGTGTCCTGGCTGGATGCCAAGGCCACCAATGAGCTGGATCCCACCGGTCCCTGCCAGATCGTTCCCAAGGAGCACTGCATCGACGAGAAGCTGGGCCGCTACGAAGACGTGGACGAGGCCGTTGCCAAGTACTCTCACGGCGCTCTGGAGCACGTGACCCTGTACTCCCTGTTCCAGGATCCCATGACCTCCTGCGGCTGCTTCGAGTGTATCTGCGGCGTGGAGCCTGTCTCCATGGGCGTTGTCATCACCTGCCGTGAGCACGCCGGTATGACGCCTCTGGGCATGACCTTCTCCGAGATGGCCTCCATGACCGGCGGCGGCGTTCAGACCCCCGGCTTCATGGGCCACGGCAAGCAGTTCATCTCCTCCAAGAAGTTCATCGCAGCCGAAGGCGGCCCCGGCCGTATCGTCTGGATGCCCAAGGAGCTGAAGGACCAGGTCCGCGAGCGCCTGAATGCTACCGCTAAGGAAATGTACGGCGTAGACAACTTCACCGACATGATTGCCGACGAGACCGTCTGCACCGAGGATCCGGAAGAGCTGATGAACTTCCTGGCAGAGCACGGCCACCCCGTTCTCAGCATGGAGCCCTTCGATATGTAATTTTCCTTTCCCCCGTCGCAAGGCGGGGGGTTTTTTTGCTCGGCAAAATGGAAAGTGCCTTTAAAAAATGCTGGACATAGCGGAATAATATGACTATAATATACGTAAATGTCTGCGATGCGCTCTCTGCGAAGGCTCAGACTGCGGGAGTTGCTTTTAAGGGGGAAGAACCAAGATGCCGCAAAGACAAAAACAGGGCTTTACACTGATGGAAATGCTGATTGTGGTGGCAATCATCGCAATTTTGGTCTCTATTTCTATCCCTACCTTCAACGGCTTGCTGGAAAAAAGCCGGGAGGCGGCGGATGCGGCCAATGTGCGCAATGCCTATGCGGAAGTTATGACAAACGCACTGTTGCGCACTGGAGGAACTGACAAAACTGAGAAAATCGTACCACTGCAGCAAAAAAAGGACGGATTCCAGAGCTTTACGGACCTGACGATTGGAGATGTCTCGGAGAAGGATACAAGCCGCTGGATCGGCCAGCCCCAGGCAAACGGAGTATGTGACGTCTACTTTGACGAGGAGATGTGTGCTGTGGTGCTGGACTGGAGCGGTGGATATCCGTTTCTCCGGAACGAAAACTTTTTTGGTTACACCCAAAAGGAAGTTGCCAGCCTGACGAGGCAGCACTACTACCGCTTTGATTCCGGCTATCCCGGGGCCAACTCCTATGTGTCCAGAATCAAAAAGGAGCTTCCCGGGGGCAGTCTGCTGGAAACGGGGACCTGGGTTTTTCTAAGAGGATCGAAATCGAGCGATACCGGGTACCTCATTTGGAGTGCTTACGATCAGAAAACCATCAAGCCGGACCAGCCAACCCCGGTCATCATTTTGGATGAGAAGACCAATAAATACTATGTGGGCACTTCTACTCCCCAAAATACGGGGAAATGCGTAAATATCGTCAAAAGTATGCCGGAAAACAGCGTGACGGAAACAGTGCGGGGGTTGATCGGTACCGGTAAGGCCTACAATTCCGTAGAAGACGCCTACCGGGAGTATCTTCAGCAGACGCGGCAGACCGGCGGCAAGTAACAGACGGAGAAGGGACCTGGGACGGCCGGGTGCTGCGGCTTGCCTCTGTTTCCACCGGCGAAGCAAATTTTGGGCAGACTCCATAGATATGTTTCAAAATAACGGAACAATGGGAAAAGAATGCCGGTTTTGGGGCTGTGGACCCAGAAATAGCTTGACAAAAGGGCCCAAAGTCGTTAAATTATACCTTGGACCATCGTATGGGCGCACCTCCGGAGCCGCCGGGGGAACACCCACAGATAACTGGCATTTTTGTGCCGCATCACTACGCCGCAGCGTCTAAAAAGCGCCGCGGTGAGATTGGAGTTTGAAAATGAATTACGATTGCGCAAACATCCTCCGGTGGACCGAAGCACAGCTGAAGTACACCTACGACGTTTCCCTCCAGGAGGCTACCCCCCAGGAGCTGCACGAGGCTCTGGGTGAGGCCGTGATGATGGCCATCTCCGACAACTGGAAGAGCAGCAAGTCTGCCCGGCTCCAGCAGCGGAAGGCCTATTATTTCTCTGCCGAGTACCTGATCGGCCGTCTGGTGTATTCTAATTTGTATAACCTGGGCATTTTGGACGAGATGAAGCAGCTCTTTGCTGCCAAGGGCGTGGACCTGAGCTGCCTGGAAGAGGTAGAGGATGCCGCTCTGGGCAATGGCGGCCTGGGCCGTCTTGCCGCCTGCTTCCTGGACTCCGCTGCCTCCTGCGATATCCCCCTGTCCGGCTATGGTCTGCGGTATAAGTTTGGCCTGTTTAAGCAGAGCTTTGACGAGTCCGGCAGCCAGAAGGAGAATGCCGACGACTGGACCAAGTACGGTGATCCCTGGTCTTACCGCCGGTACAATCACACCGTAAAGGTCAAGTTCCCGGATCACACCGTGCTGGCCGTGCCCTATGATGTGCCCATCATCGGCTATGGCACCAACAACATCAATACCCTGCGCCTGTGGCAATGTGAGGCCGAAGAGGAGCTGGACTTCTCCGCCTTCAACGATCAGGACTACCTGCGGGCCCTGGCGCAGAAGAACAAGGCCGAGGACATTACCCGTGTCCTGTACCCCAACGACTCCACCTGGGAAGGCAAGCGCCTGCGCATTAAGCAGCAGTATGTCCTGTCTTCTGCGTCCCTCCAGGATATGCTGCGGACCTTCAAGAACGCCCATGGCAACGACCTGAGCCGCTTTGCCGACTACTATGCCGTGCAGCTGAACGATACCCATCCCGCTATGTCCATTCCGGAGCTGATCCGGCTGCTGATGAACGAGGGAATGGACTTCGATCAGAGCTTCTCCGTCGCCCAGCGGACCTTCTCCTACACCAACCACACCGTCATGTCCGAGGCTCTCGAGAAGTGGCCCCTGGACCTGCTGTCCTCTGTGGTCCCTGAGATCGTGGATATCATCCGCCGCATTGACGAGAAGCTGAAGCGGGAGCATCCGGGCCTTTTCGTGATCAAAGACAACACCGCCCATATGGCGAACCTCTCTGTCTACGTTGGCAGCTATGTCAACGGTGTGGCCGAGATCCACAGCCAGATCCTGAAGGATGACCTGTTCCACGACTGGTACCAGGTCTTCCCTGAGCGGTTCCAGAATAAGACCAACGGTGTGACGCCCCGGCGCTGGATGGGCCTGTGCAACCCCGAACTGACCCAGCTCCTCAAGTACCGCATCGGCGGCGACTTCCTGAAGGACCTGGACCGTCTGGCAGACCTGAAGCCCATGATCGATGACGACATGGTGCGTCAGTTCAATACCATCAAGCATGAGAAGAAGGAGCAGCTGTGCAAGGTCATCGCCGAGAAGGAAGGCGTCCAGCTGGATCCCAACTTCATCTTTGATATCCAGGTCAAGCGGCTCCATGAGTACAAGCGTCAGTTGATGAACGCCCTGTCCATTGTGGATATCTACTTCCGCCTGAAAAACGGCGAGCTGCCCGACTTCCATCCCACCGTATACATCTTCGGCGCCAAGTCTGCCCCCGGCTATGCCCGGGCCAAGGCCATTATCCGCTACATCAACCGGATTGCCAAGATGATTAACAACGATCCCGAGGTGGCCGACAAGCTGCGGGTAGTCTTCGTCCAGAACTACAACTGCTCCTATGCCGAGCATATTATCCCCGCCGCCGATATTTCCGAGCAGATTTCTCCTGCGGGCACGGAGGCTTCCGGCACCGGCAACATGAAGCTGATGCTGAACGGTGCCGTGACTCTGGGTACCCTGGATGGTGCCAATGTGGAAATTGCCCAGGAGGCTGGCCAAGAGAATGAGTATATCTTCGGCCACACCGTTCAGGAGATCAACGCCGCAAAGGACAGCTATTACGCCCGGGGCATTTACGACACCGACTACCACCTGCATCGTGCCATCGATACCCTGGTGGACGGTACCGTACCCACCGACGACGCACAGCGGGAGCTGTACCACGCTCTGCTGGACGGCGCCTCCTGGCACAAGGCGGACAACTACTATGTGCTGCTGGATTATGCTTCCTATATGGATGCTAAGCTCCGCGCCAACCACGACTATGCCGACCGGCTGGCCTTTGGCCGGAAGTGCCTGGAGAACATCGCCTCCGGCTCCAAGTTCTCCTCCGACCGCACCATCCGCCAGTACGCCGACGAGATCTGGCACATCAAGCCCGTGAAGTTCTGATTTCCCCCAAAATGCCCCCGGCTGTTTCCCGCAAAAAGGGAAGCAGCCGGGATTTTTTACCTTTCTATATAAATATTTTTTATATCCCCACATACAAAAAACCATATGAAATTTGGTGTTCCTCCATTGACAAACGCCAAGGGCTATGATAGGATATTTCAGAAAGTTAGCGTACGCTAACATATAAAGAAAATATCCACGGCAGCTCCGGCTGCGCATACCAAAAGGAGGAACCATATGTATCACGAGTTCGAAAATCAGACCACCCCGGCCTGGGAGGGCTTCGGCGGGGTTCAGTGGCGATATGAAGTCAACGTTCGGGACTTCATCCAGACCAACTACACCCCTTACGATGGGGACGCATCCTTCCTGGAAGGCCCTACGGAGGGCACCGATACCCTGTGGGCAGACCTGCAAGCCCTGCAGAAGCAGGAGCGGGCCAAGGGCGGCGTGCTGGATATGGAGACGGAGGTGGTCTCCGGCCCTCTGGCCTACGGCCCCGGCTATATTAGCGATACCCACAAGGACCTGGAAAAGGTAGTGGGTCTGCAAACGGATAAGCCCCTGAAGCGGGCCTTTATGCCCTACGGCGGCATCAAAATGGCAGAGCAGGCCTGCACAACCAACGGCTATACCCCCAGTGAAGAGCTCCACAAGATCTTTACGGAGTATCACAAGACCCACAACCAGGCTGTGTTCGATGCTTACACTCCGGAAATGAAGAAGGCCCGGCATTCCCACATCATTACCGGCCTGCCCGATACCTATGGCCGGGGCCGGATTGTAGGCGACTACCGAAGAGTGGCCCTGTACGGTGTGGATTACCTGATTTCCGAAAAGCAGCGGGATCATGCGAACACCGGTGACGGCACCATGACCGACGATGTGATCCGCCTGCGGGAGGAGATTGCAGAGCAGGTCCGTGCCCTGCAGGCCATGAAGAAAATGGCAGAATCCTACGGCTACGATATTTCCCGTCCGGCGGCAAACGCTCGGGAGGCGGTGCAGTGGCTGTACTTCGGCTACCTGGCGGCCATCAAGACCCAGAACGGGGCGGCCATGTCCGTAGGCCGGGTATCCACCTTTCTGGATATTTACATTCAGCGGGATCTGGAAAAGGGTGTGATCACGGAAAAGCAGGTGCAGGAACTGATTGATCACTTTGTTATGAAGTGCCGGATGGTGAAGTTTGCCCGGATTCCCTCTTACCAGCAGCTGTTCTCCGGGGACCCGGTGTGGGCTACCCTGGAGGTAGGCGGTATCGGCCAGGACGGGCGGCATATGGTCACCAAAAATGACTATCGCTTCCTGCATACCCTGGAAAACATGGGGCCCTCTCCGGAGCCGAATATGACCGTGCTGTATTCCCCCAGACTGCCGGACCACTTTAAGGAATACTGCGCCCACATTTCCATCACCACCTCCTCCATCCAGTACGAAAACGACGAGGTCATGCGGCCTGTCTGGGGAGACGACTATTCCATCTGCTGTTGCGTCTCCGCTACCCAGACCGGCAAGGAAATACAGTTCTTCGGGGCCAGAGCCAACCTGGCAAAGGCACTGCTGTACGCCATCAACGGCGGCTGGGACCTGAAGCACCAGGAGCAGGTAGGGCCCAACACCGGCAGACTGGAAGGGGAGTACCTGGATTACAACCGGGTTCAGGAAAAGTTTGACCTGACCATGGAGTGGCTGGCCGGGCTTTATGTAAACACCCTGAATCTGATCCACTATATGCACGACAAGTATTATTACGAGGCCAGCCAGATGGCCCTCATCGATACCAATGTGCGCCGGACCTTTGCCACCGGGATTGCGGGCTTCAGCCATGTAGTGGACTCCCTTTGCGCCATTAAGTATGCCAAGGTGAAGGTGGTCCGGGACGAGAACGGCTACGCCACGGACTTCCAGA
The DNA here is from genome assembly GCA_934565415.1 of uncultured Oscillospiraceae bacterium. GTDB lineage: Bacteria > Bacillota > Clostridia > Oscillospirales > Oscillospiraceae > Faecousia. Next base: position 722 of record CAKTHQ010000033.1, on the reverse strand, counting down.
CCGAGGGAGATTTCCCCCGGTACGGCAACGATGACGACCGGGCAGACGAGCTGGCGGTATGGCTGCTGCGGACCTTCCTGGAGAAGATCAAGCACTACCACACCTACCGGGATTCCGAGCCCACCACCTCCATCCTGACCATTACCTCCAATGTGGTATACGGCAAGTACACCGGCAATATGCCAGACGGCCGCCGTGCCTGGACGCCCCTGGCCCCCGGAGCAAACCCCAGCTATGGGGCGGAGAAATCCGGTCTCATTGCCTCCCTTAACTCCGTGGCCAAGCTGCCCTACGAGTACGCCCTGGACGGCATTTCCAACACCCAGACCATCAACCCCAGCGCCCTGGGCCACAGCCCGGAGGAGCGGATCGAGAACCTGTGCAGCATTCTGGACGGCTATTTCTCCCGGGGTGCCCACCACCTGAACGTGAATGTTTTCGGCAAGGAGATGCTGCTGGATGCCATGGAGCACCCGGAGAAGGAGGAGTACCAGAACTTTACCATCCGGGTTTCCGGCTACGCAGTGAAGTTCATCGACCTGACCCGGGAGCAGCAGCTGGATGTAATTTCCAGAACCTGCCACGAGGTACTGTAAAATATTCCCCCCGCCTGACGGCGGGAGAATATATGTGCCGCGAGGTACTGTAAAATATTCCCCCCGCCTGACGGCGGGAGAATATATGCGCCGCGAGGTACCGTAAAATATTCCCCCCGCCTGACG
>CAKTHQ010000032.1 GCA_934565415.1 uncultured Oscillospiraceae bacterium | reverse complement strand
GCCCACTGCGGTGGGCACCCCCTCCATGCAGGAGGGGGGAAGAGCTTGCCTTCGGTACCTACCGTTTACCCCGTCAACTCCCCATTTGCCACTCCGTTCAAACCCGCAAAAAACATTTGAAATCCAGCCCTAAACCTGCTATAATAGGCTGGCTTCCGGGAAAAACGGGAGTGCCGCAGGGCCCTATCTTCATTGTGTAGCGAAATGCGTAAATCCGGATGTTGCCGGGTTTGCGCATATTTTTATACGGTGAAAGGTGAAAAAGAATGGAAAACAAAAACATCGGTCTGGGCACGGCACCCATTGGCGGCCTGATGCGGGGGTATGCGATTCCCTGCATTATTTCCCTGCTGGTAGGGGCCCTTTACAACATTGTAGACCAAATTTTTATTGCCAATGCTTCTTATCTGGGTTCTTTCGGCAACGCGGCCAATACGGTAGTGTTCCCCCTGACGGTGGTGGCTCTGGCCATAGCGGTTCTCATCGGCGACGGCTGCTGCGCCTTTGTGAGCATCCGTTTGGGCCAGGAAGATGCGGGCAGTGCAAAGAAAAGCGTGGGCAACGCCGTTATTCTGGCGGTGGCTGCGAGCCTCCTTTTAACGGCGGTGTATCTGATTTTCTCCGACGGCATCATTGCCATGTTCGGCGGCACGGTAAACGGGGAGACCTTCCGCTACAGCAAGGAATACTTCTTCTATATCACCCTGGGCATTCCCTTTTATATGTTCGGCCAGGCCATGAACCCCATCATCCGGGCCGACGGGAACCCAAAGTTTGCCATGGTGTCCACTCTGGCCGGTGCTATCCTGAATATGATTCTGGACCCTATCTTTATTTTTGTATGCAAATGGGGCATGATGGGTGCTGCCTATTTTCTTCGGCCTGGACGGCGTGCTGTACTCCATGCCCGTATCGGATATTCTGACCTTTGCCATTGCCGCGGTCATCATCGTAAAAACCTACCGGGAGCTGGCAGATCACACAGAATAGGCATAAGATTTTTGGCAGAAATGCCTATTTGCCATTGCGCCAAAGCTATGATAAGCTGATAAAAAAGGAGGTATCCCACCATGCACGAATATGAAATCCTGGTTGAAACCGTCAACCCCTGCGGCGGGGAAAAACACGCCAAAAAGGAAATCCTGGAAGCCGAATGCGAAAGCCCCGAGGCCTATGTAAGGGAAAAAGCCCCCTATCCCATTATGGATACGGCGAAGACCCCGGCGGGGGACATCCTGATCATCACCGGCGACGGGAAGGGAAGCATGGTGAGGTATACCTTTACAGAGTAGCAAACAAACCGCCTGTTCAAAAAGACAGGCGGTTTTTCAAATTGTACAAAGCGGAAAGTGCTGTTCCGGGGGAAAAGGACAGAATTTGACAAGTTTTTGAATTTTTGGAAAAAACCATTGATTTTTAAGTTAGCGGGTGCTATCATATGGAAAATCAGTTAGCAGCAGCTGACGGATAAAGATAGATCAGGAGGTTTTCCATTATGAAAAAGATTGGTTTGTTTGGCGCAGGCGTATTGTTTGGTACCGTTGGCCTGAAGCTCCTGGGCAGCAAGGATGCCCAGAAGGTATACGCCCATACCACTGCCGCGGCTCTGCGGGCCAAGGACAGCGTGATGAAGACGGTTACCGCCATCCGGGAGAGCGCCGAGGATGTGTACGCCGACGCCAAGGACATCAACGACAGCCGGGCCCGGAAGGAAGAAGAGGTCGTTGTCGCCGATGCTTCCGCGGAGGAGACCCAGGAGTAATTGCCGCCGCTGCTTTTTGCAGCGGCGTTCCTTTGGGAGAACGCCATATGAAATGTACCATTTTGCATGAATCCAGCGGCCGGATGCGGGTACACCTGCACTGCGGGCGTATGAGCCTGCATCAGGCGGATGTACTGGAATACTATTTAAAAAATGAAAAGGGCATTGCGGCGGTATCGGTTTTCGACCGGACCCAGGATGCGGTGATCCGCTACACCGGGGACAGAAAAACGCTGATTGCCGCACTGGCCCGGTTTTCCTTCCCCAAAGCGGAGGCTATGGACCTGGTGCCCGAGCACACCTCCCGGGCTTTAAACCGGGAATTTGAGGAGAAGCTGACCTTTACCGTGGCCCGGCGGGCCTTCAGCAAGGTTTTTCTGCCTTTCCCGGTAACGGCGGCCATTGCGGTTATAAAATCCTTTAAATATATTAAGGAAGGCCTTACCGCCCTGCTCCGTGGGAAGCTGACGGTGGCGGTGCTGGATGCCACCGCCGTGACGGTTTCCGTGGTCCGGGGGGACTTTGATACCGCCGGTTCCGTCATGTTCATGCTGCGGCTGGGGGAAATCCTGGAGGAGTGGACCCACAAGAAGTCCGTGGCGGACCTGGCCGGGGCCATGTCCCTGCAGGTGGAAAACGTGTGGCTGCAAACGGAAACCGGGGAAGAGGTCCTGGTTCCCGTGGGCCAGGTGCAGGTGGGGGACAGGATCGTTGTCCGTACCGGCAGCCTGATTCCCCTGGACGGCAAGGTGGTTTCCGGCGAGGCCATGGTGAACCAGTCGAGTATGACCGGCGAATCCCAGCCCGTGGTGAAGGGCATCGGCAGCCTGGTGTATGCCGGTACCGTGGCCGAAGAGGGCGAGTGCGTGGTCCGGGTGGAGAAGGCCCAGGGCAGCGGCCGGTACGACCGGATCGTGAAGATGATCGAGGACTCCGAAAAGCTCAAGTCCTCCGCCGAGGCCAGCGCCTCCCATCTGGCGGATAAGCTGGTGCCCTATACCCTGGGCGGCACGGCGCTCACCTATCTGCTGACCCGGAACGTGACCAAGACCCTGTCCGTGCTGATGGTGGACTTCTCCTGCGCTTTGAAGCTGGCCATTCCCATCGCGGTGCTGTCTGCCATGCGGGAAAGCGCCCAGTTCCATATTTCCGTCAAGGGCGGCCGGTTCCTGGAAAATATCGCCAAGGCCGATACCGTCGTTTTTGACAAGACCGGCACCCTGACCTATGCCACCCCCAGGGTGGCCAAGGTGGTGCCCTTCGGCGGGCACGAGGAGGCGGACATGCTGCGTCTGGCGGCCTGCCTGGAGGAGCACTATCCCCATTCTATTGCCAACGCCGTGGTAGAGGAGGCCAAGCGCCGGGGCCTTGCCCACCAGGAGTACCACTCCCAGGTGCAATACATCGTGGCCCACGGCATCTCCAGCATGGTAGAGGGGGAGAAGGTCATCATCGGCTCTTCCCACTTTGTATTTGAGGATGAGGGCTGCGTGATCCCGGATGGGGAGGAGGGGCTGTTCCAGAGCCTGGACCCCAGCTACTCCCACCTGTATCTGTGCATCGGCGGCGTTCTGGCGGCGGTGCTGTGCATTTCCGACCCTCTGCGGGCGGAAGCCCCTCTGGCCATCCAGGCCCTGCACGACTGCGGCATTACAAACGTTGTGATGATGACCGGCGACAACCGCAGGACCGCCCAGGCCGTGGCCAAAGCCGTGGGCGTGGATCAGGTCCATGCGGAGGTGCTGCCGGAGGACAAGGCCGAATTTATCCGCAAGGCCCGGCAGGCGGGCCATGTGGTCATCATGGTAGGCGATGGCGTCAACGATTCCCCGGCCCTTTCGGAGGCGGATGTGGGCATCGCCATTTCCACAGGCGCCGCCATCGCCCAGGAGATTGCGGATATTACCGTCTCTTCCGAGGACCTGCGGGCCCTGGTGACTCTGCGGCAGCTCAGCTGCGCCCTTATGGACCGGATTCACAGGAACTACCGGTTTATCATCGGCTTCAACTGCAGCCTGATCGGCCTGGGGCTGGTAGGCATCCTGCCCCCCACCACCTCGGCCCTGCTGCACAATATGTCCACTCTGGGCATCAGCCTGAAGAGTATGACGAACCTTCTGCCGGAAGAATAACCGCATCCCCCGCATTTGCCAATTGGGAAGCAAATGCGGGGGATTTTGCGGGTGTAGGGGTATAAATCCCCATTTGCCGAATTCAAACCGATTGGAACTTCAGCCCGACTTCTTATTTCATAACCCCCCAATTATACCCCCATAAAATCAGTGCTTTTTTATTTAATTTTCGGTATCTTGCATCTGGAAATCGGATGTGATATACTATCTCCGAACCGAAAAAAACAATATTCTTATCAGAAAGTGAGAGATGGATATATGCGCAAAACCAAGATTATTTGCACCATCGGGCCTTCTTCCGAGAATGAAGAGACCCTGAAGAAAATGGCTCTGGCCGGTATGAACGTGGCCCGGCTGAATTTTTCCCATGGCACCCACGAGGAGCAGCAGAAGAAGGTAGACCTGATCAAAAAGGTCCGCCGGGAGCTGAACCTGCCCCTTGCCATCCTGCTGGATACCAAGGGCCCCGAGTACCGCATCCGCACCTTTAAGGACGGGAAGGTCCATATTAACGCCGGGGATACCTTCACCTTTACCGTAGATGAGGTGGAAGGCGACGAGACCCGGGTTTCCGTCAACTACAAGGGTCTGGTGAAGGACCTGGCCGTAGGCGATAAGATTCTGGTCAACAATGGCCTGGTGGTCTTCGAGGTCCGGGAGCTGAAGGGCAGCAATGCCAACTGCACCTGCCTGGTAGGCGGCGACCTGTCCAACCGGAAGAGTATGTCCTTCCCCAACAAGGTGATGACCGGGCCGTTCCTCTCCGAGGCCGACAAGAAAGACCTTTTGTTCGGCATTCAGAATGAGGTGGATTTTGTAGCCGCATCCTTTGTGTCCAACAAGCAGAATGTGCTGGATATGCGGAAGTTCCTGGACGAGAACGGCGGTGAGGACATTGAAATCATCGCCAAAATCGAGAACCAGTCCGGTGTGGACAATGCGGAGGAAATCTGCGAGGCCTGCTCCGGCATTATGGTTGCCCGGGGCGACCTGGGCGTGGAGATTCCCTTTGTAGAGCTGCCCGCCATCCAGAAGCGGCTGATTCACAAGTGCCGGATGCTGGGCAAGCGGGTGGTTACCGCTACCGAAATGCTGGAATCCATGATCCAGAACCCCCGGCCCACCCGTGCCGAGATTTCCGATGTGGCCAATGCCGTATACGACGGCACCTCTGCCATCATGCTCTCCGGCGAGTCCGCTGCCGGTAAGTACCCCGTAGAGGCTGTAGCTACCATGTCCCAGATTGCCGAGTATACCGAGCAGCATACCGGCTATAAGGATCGGTTCTACAAGACCGATTTCCCCATCCGGGACAACCTGGACGCCATTTCCCATGCCACCTGCGCCATGGGCATTGATGTGGGGGCCAAGGCCATTGTGGTCTGCTCCGTTTCCGGCAAGACCGCCCGTATGGTCAGCCGTTTCCGCTGCCCCACGGACATCCTGGGCATGACCACCAATGAGCGGGCCTGGAGAAGACTGAACCTGAGCTGGGGCGTAACCCCCGTGCTGGTGGAGGAGTACAACTCCATGGATGTGATGTTCTACCATGGCCTGTCCAATGCCAAAAAGTACCTGGGCCTGAAGGAGGGCGACACCGTGGTCCTTACCGGCGGCCCCATCAACGGCAAAACCGGCAACACCAATACCATTAAAGTAGAAGTGCTGTAAGAAACCGAATAAAAAACACGGTACTCCCAAGCGGGTACCGCGTTTTTGGATAGAGAGGGAACAATATGAACATCTATATCATTCGCCACGGGGACCCGGACTACGAGCACGATACATTAACCCCCAAGGGCTGGCGGGAGGCGGAGCTGGTTTCCCGGCGGCTGTGCAGGCTGCCGGTGAAGGCCTGCTATGTTTCCCCCCTGGGCCGGGCCCGGGATACGGCCAGCTGCACCCTGAAAAAATTAAATATGGAAGGGGAGACCCTGCCCTGGCTCCGGGAATTCAACGCAGGCTACGCCACGCCCAGGGAATTCCACCCCAACGGCCTGGGCTGGGACCTGCTGCCGGAAAGCTGGGTATCGGACCCCAGGTACTACGACCCCTGGCACTGGATGGAGGCTCCGGCCTACAGCGGCAGCGGCATCGGGGAAAAATACAAAGAGGCCATAGACGGCCTGGATGCCCTTCTGGAGCGCCACGGCTACAGGCGGCAGGGAAACCTGTACGAGGTTGTCCGTCCCAACAAGGACAATCTTCTTTTCTTCTGCCACTACGGGGTGGAGTGCGTGCTGCTGTCCCGGCTGCTGGATTGCTCCCCGGTAACCTTTTGGCACCACTCCGTAGCCCTGACCACCTCCGTCACCGTCCTCACCACCGAGGAGCGCCGCCCCGGCAAGGCAGTCTGGCGCATGAGCCGCTTCGGGGACCTGAGCCACCTGGATGCCGCCGGAGAGGAGCCATCCTTCTCCGCCCGGTTCTGCGAAATTTACGGGGATGGAACAAGAGTGGATTGAGGGAGAAACCTACTCCGCCAAAAGCCCCTTTTCCCGGAGGGCTGCTTCGATCAAATCCAGCAGCTTTTCCGATGGGGCTGCCACGGTATGGTAGTGGCAGTCGCCGGTTAGGGTTTTCAGGGGCCGGTCGTGAGATTGGAGCATCCGGGCGTAGAATTCCCGGGCATCCTGCCCGGATTCAATCAGCAGGTCCGCCCGGAGCTGGCCGTAGAGCTGGTGCTCCACCACCACATCCAGAATTTTGCCCCCCAGCTCCAAAACGGTGTCGAATTCCTCCAGCACCTGTTCATTGCTGTGCCGGACGAAAAAGACCCGCTTGGGGGAATTGTCCTCCGGGTCCTTCCGGCGGTACAGGTAGCCACGGTTGGTGGAGAGAATGGGGTGGTTTTCCGCCCGCATCAGGGCGATGTCCTGCACGATTACCTGTCGGCTAACATGAAATTTTCCTGCCAGCGCCGTCCCGGACAGTGGGGCGGCGCTTTCCTTTAACAGCGCCAAAAGCTGGCTTCTTCGTTTTTCACCCGTCACAATACAGCACCTCCATATTTTATCCTTTGTACCACATTCTTGGTTTTAAGTCAAATTTTTCTTGACAATCTCCGGATTGGCTCTATAATTGTGTCTATGCAACTGACAAGACAGCAGAAAGAAGGAGCGACTATGAAGGAATTTTTAAAACGGAAAAACATTGTCTTTTCGGCAAAGCGCTACGGCATCGATGCCATGGGGGCTATGGCCCAGGGGCTGTTTTGCTCCCTGCTCATCGGCACCATTGTAAAGACCCTGGGGCAGCAGCTGAATATCCCCTTTTTGGTGGATGTTGGCGGTTATGCCGCGGCTATGAGCGGCCCGGCTATGGCGGTGGCCATTGGTTATGCATTGCAAGCGCCGCCGTTGGTGCTGTTCTCTCTGGCAACCGTGGGCTATGCCGCCAATAAGCTGGGGTCCACCACGCTTTCCGGCGCTGCCGGTGCAGGGGGGCCCCTGGCGGTGCTGCTGATTGCCATTGTGGCGGCGGAGTGCGGCAAGGCGGTATCCAAGGAGACCAAGGTGGACATTCTGGCAACGCCTCTGGTGACCATTCTCGTAGGCGTGCTGCTGTCCAGCCTCATTGCGCCGGCCATCGGGTCGGCGGCCTCCTCCATTGGCGCCTTTGTAGAGTGGGCAACGGTTTTGCAGCCCTTCTGGATGGGCATTCTGGTGTCCGTCGTGGTGGGCGTAGCACTGACATTGCCCATTTCCTCCGCTGCCATCTGCGCCGCCCTGGGCCTCACGGGCCTGGCCGGTGGGGCGGCAGTAGCGGGCTGCTGCGCCCAGATGGTGGGCTTTGCGGTGATGTCCTTCCGGGAGAATCGCTGGGGCGGCCTGGTGAGCCAGGGCCTGGGAACCTCCATGCTGCAAATGGGCAACATTGTGAAGAACCCCAAAATCTGGATTCCTCCCATTCTCACATCCATGATTACGGGCCCCATGGCCACCTGCCTGTTCCACCTGCAGATGAACGACCCCTCCGGAGGTGTGGCCTCCGGTATGGGCACCTGCGGCATGGTAGGCCCCATCGGCGTGTATGCCGGCTGGGTCAACGATGTGTCGATAGGTACCAAGGCTGCCATTACGGGCTTTGACTGGCTGGGGCTGGCCCTCATTGCCATTGTCCTTCCCGCCGTCCTCACCTGGCTGTTTGGCCTGCTGTTCCGCAAGCAAGGCTGGATCGGGAAAGGGGATCTGAAACTGGAGTAAGATAAATGGGGAGTTGTACGATTCATCGTCCCCTACGGATAATGAACCCTACAACCTCTATTTGTGAGCTTCAAACCGACAGCCAATTTCCGACTCCCCATTCCGGGGAGTTTCTTTTTTGCCAGAAATCCAAAAATATGTTTGAATAATAGTTGACAAAAATAAACTATATGCTATAATGATGTCAGGCAAACGAAACGGAGGGACGCTATGAAAGAGAGCTTTGTATTGTACACGGATATGGAAGAGCAGCTGGGGATGCTGGACAATGAGGAGGCAGGGAAGCTGATGAAGGCCATTTTCTCCTATATGCGCTGCGGAAAACCGGATGTGGAGCTGACCGGGGCCACGAAGATGGCGTTCCTCTTCATCCGCAAGACCCTGGACCGGGACGGGGAAAAATATGAACAGGTGAAAGAAGGCCGCAGCCGGGCGGGGAGAGCATCCGCAGAGGCAAGAAAACGAAAAAAAGAGGAAACGGAACAGGCAGCGCAAGCGCAGCGGGAAACGGCTGCCGCTTCCGTTCCGGCAAAGGGAACAAACGCTTCTACGGAGGAACAAAAGGGAACAGGGGAGAACAGCGCTGAGCAAAGGGGAACAAATTCAACTGTAAGTGTACCTGTAAATGTACCTGATCCTGTATCTGTAAGTGTATCTGATTCTGTACCTGCTCCCGTTCCTGAAAAACAAAAAAAGGCCTTCGGCAGATATCAAAATATTTTTTTGGCCCAGGAGGAGCTTATGGAATTGCAGCGGGAATTCCCGGTGGACTACATGGATCGCCTGGAACGGCTCAGCGAATACATGGCCTCTACCGGCAAGCGCTATGCATCGCCCCTAGCGGCCATTCGCTACTGGGCAAAAAACGGAAAGGAGAAACCAAATGGAAAGCTTAAACAACCTGATTCAGGCTACGGCTGGCAGTTCGGCACCGTCCTTTGATGCGGAGGACCTGGAAATGATCGTCGGCAAAATGAAAAGGGATACCATCAACGCCCTGTCCGAGCCCCCCAGAGGCTACGATTGCCCCATTTGCCGGAACAAAGGCTTCGTGGCTTTTGTGCGGGAGGAGGGGCTGTACCGGGGAAATGTGGCCATGCGGCAGTGCAGCTGCAAGCCCATCCGCCGGGCTCTGCGGAAAATGGAGCAGTCCGGCCTGGGGGAGGCCCTGAAAAAATGCACCTTCGATTCCTTCAGCGCCCAGAAGGACTGGCAGAAGGCCCTGAAAGCCGCGGCGGAGAAATACGCCCGGGAGCCGGAAGGCTGGTTTGCCCTGCTGGGCCAATCCGGCTGCGGCAAGACCCACCTGTGTACGGCGGTATGTGTGGAGCTTTTAAAAGCGGGCAGGGAAGTGGTATACATGAGCTGGCGGCAGGAGGCAGGGAGAATCAAGGGGGCGGAAATGGACCAGAGGGAGGCCCTGCTGGATGCCTTCCGGAAGGCGGAGGTGCTGTACATCGACGATCTTTTCAAGGCGGGCCGGGACCTGAACGGAGAAATGCGGCCCACCCAGGCGGATGTGAACCTGGCCTTTACGCTGCTGAACCGGCGGTATGTGGAAAAGAAGCCCACCATTCTTTCCTCCGAGCTGACGGTGCCGGAGCTCATCGACCTGGACGAAGCCCTGGCCGGCCGCATGGTAGAGCGCTGCGGGGAGAACCTATGCATCGTCGGCAAAGACCGGGGGAAGAACTACCGGCTGAACGGCATGGGGAAAAGGTTTTAAAAAACCGGACACCCAGTTTTGGGTGCCCGGTTGGCTCAAACGGTTTTGATTTTTCGCAGATTCCCCATCCACAGTCCTATAAACGCCACACCGGCGGCGATCCAGGAGAAGACATAAATCCAGACGATGCATTCCATGGTATTGACCCTGGGCAGCACCAGAAGGATGCCCAAAACCCGGCTCAGGCAGATGGTAACCAGGGTGGTGACCATGGGCCTTACCGTGTCTCCCGTGCCGCAGCAGGCCCCGGAAAGGGCTTCGGCAATGGCGTAGAACAGGAAGAAGGGGGCCATGATCCGACTGTACCGGCTGACGAGAGGGGCCAGGGTAACCGCGTCCCCATGGGAAACGAACCAGTAGGTCATGGGGGCGGCAAAGAAGAAGAGCACGGCGCTGATGGCCGCTACGGCCCCTGCGGACATCCCGGCGCCCAGCACCACGCCGGAACGAATCCTATGGGGATTTCCGGCCCCCAGATTCTGGGCGGTAAAGGTGGTAAGGGCCGGGCCCATGGAGTCGGAGATGAGCCAGATGAGCATATCCAGCTTGTCGCAGATGCCCCAGGCGGCAATTTGCAGGGTGCCCATGGTGTTTACCCCGGCCTGGACAATGGAGTTGGCAATGGGGAAGAGCATGGACTGCAGGGCCAGGGGGAAGCCGGTGCGGAGCATTTTGGCCATGTGCTCTTTGCAGAAGTGTGGCAGCCACAAAGGTCTTTCTCCCTTTTGCAGGCCCATTTCTTTGCGCAGAATGGCGAAGGTAAGCACCACGCTGACCATCTGGGAGAAAACCGTTGCCAGGGCTGCCCCGGAAACATCCAGGCGGAAAACACCCACAAGCAGCAGGTCCCCCACAATGTTCACCGCGGCGCAGCATACCAGTACCAGAAGGGGCCGCCTGGAGTCCCCATGGGCCCGGAGAATACCGGCGGCCATATTGTACTGGATCATGGACCAGATGCCCCCAAAATAGATGCGGGTATAGGCCGCCGCCCGGGAGTAGACCTCCTGAGGTACCGACATAATGCGCAGCATCCAGGGGGTCAGCAGTACCCCGCCCAGGGAGCACAGCACCCCCAGAAGCACCGCTACGGTACAGGCGGTGCGGATGGAGCAGTGGGTTTCCTCCAGGTCCCCGGAGCCATAGTAGCCGGAAATCATGATCGTGGCCCCGGTGGCCAGGCCGTTCATAAAGTTCAGGGGGAATTTGAAAAGGGTATGGACCGAGTCGATGGCGGCCAGACCCAGCTGCCCCGTGAACTGGCCCACGATGATGGCATCCACGGTGACATACAGCTGCTGAATCAGGCTCCCGGCCAGGATGGGCAGCACGAATGCCAGCAGGCCCTTCCAGACGCTTCCTTTGGTCAAGCTAGGCTTTTCCATGTTACTTCCTTCTCTGTGCGGCGGAATCAAAGTCCCAGGAGCTGTTATCCCGGAAGGAATCGGCGTAGCCCCCAATGGCATTGTACAGGGCCGCAAAGGCCGGAGCCTTCTGGCAGGCGGACAGGGGAAACAGCAGGGCAAAAATCAGAATCAGGGATGGAATGCTTTTTTTCAGCATTACTGGGCCTCCTTCTCAAAAAGATGACAGGCCACCTGATGCTCCGGGGCGACGGCACGGAGCCTGGGCTTTTCCCGGCGGCACCGGTCCGTGCAATTGGGGCACCGGCTCTGGAAGGGGCAGCCTTCCGGCTTTTCCAGGGGGCTGGGGGGCTCGCCCTGGATGCTTTCGATGGGCTTTGAAAAGTCCATGCCGATGTCAAATACAGAGCCCATCAGGGCCTTGGTATAGGGGTGCAGGGCGTACCTGTTCATGTCCTTGGCGGGCATGACCTCTACCAGGCTGCCCAGATACATGACGGCCACCCGGTGGGCGCAGGACTGTACCAGGGCAATGTCGTGGCAGATAAAGCCGATGGTAATGTTCTGCTCCTTCTGGAGCTTGGTGACCAGCTCGATAATGGTTTTCTGGACGGATACGTCCAGTGCGGCGGTGGCCTCGTCCAGGATCAGTACCTCGGGTTCCAAAGCCAAAGCCCGGGCAATGGCCACTCTCTGCCGCTGGCCGCCGGACATATTGTGGGGGTAGCGGTCCGCAAAATCCCCGGGGAGCTCTACCATTTGCAGGAGCTTCCGGCAGGCGGCATCGGCATCTTTTTTCCGGATGCGGCCGAAGTTCAGCAGGGGCTCGCACACAATGTCCCGGATGCGCATTTTGGGGTTAAAGGAGGAGCTGGGGTCCTGGAAGACCATCTGGATGTGCTGCCGGTTCTGCCGCAGCGCTTCGCCCTTCAGCTTGGTAATGTCCTTGCCCCGGTATAGGATTTCGCCCTCGGAAGGGGTATCCAGGGATACCAGGAAGCGCATGAAGGTGGATTTGCCGCAGCCGGACTCGCCCACGAGGCCCAGGGTTTCGCCCTTATAGAATTTCAGATTGATGTCGTCGTTGGCCGTCAGGGTCCGGCCGCCGTAGGCGGGGAACCGCCGGGTAATGTGCCGGGCTTCCAGTACGACTTCCTTATTTTCAGACATAGCGGGCACCTCCCATGGAAGGAACAGCGCTTAGAAGCTGCTTTGTGTATTCGTTTTCGGAGTGGTGGAGGATGTGGTCCCGGTCGCCCCGGTCCTCGATTTTTCCGTGCTTCATGACGACGATGTAGTCGGACATATAGGCGGCCACCCCCAGGTTGTGGGTTACCACAATGATGCCGGTGCCGTATTCATCCCGCAGCTCCATCATCTGCCGCACGATCTGGGCCTGGGTGGTTACATCCAGGGCGGAGGTGGGCTCGTCGGCCAGCAGCAGCTTGGGGCTGTAGGTCATGCCCATGGCAATGCCTACCCGCTGGCGCATACCGCCGGAGAGCTGGAAGGGGTAGGACCGCATGATGTTGTCCGGGCTGGGCAGCCGCATACGGGAGAGCATTTCCTCGCCCTTTTTCCAGGCGTCCTTTTTGCTGATCTTTTCGTGGGTCTGCAGGTACTCGGTAAATACGTCGCCCACCTTCCGGGTGGGGTTCATCATTGCGCCAGAGTCCTGGAAGATCATGGAAATGTCGCTGCCCCGCAGCTGCCGCCACTGTTCCGGGGAGTAGCTGAGTAGGGAAGTGCCGTTAAAGAGGATGTCGCCCTGGGTCACCTTGCCGCCTCCGGGCAAAAGCCCCAGCACGGCCCGGATGACGGTGGTTTTGCCGCTGCCGGATTCGCCCACCAGGCTGATGATCCGGCCCTTTTCCATATGGAGGTTAAAGTCTGCTACCGTGGGGTTATTCTTGTAGGAGACGGTCATATTCTGAATATCAAGCATTTTTTGGCCTCCTTATTCCGATTTGGGGTCCAGGATGTCCCGCAGGCTGTCGCCCAGCATATTGAACACCACCACCACCAGGAAGATGGCAAGGCCCGGGAAAATCATCATCCAGGGAGCGGACTGCATACAGGCCCGGCCTTCGTTGAGCATATAGCCCCATTCCGGCGTAGGGGGCTTGGCGCCGAAGCCCAAAAAGGACAGGGCGGCCAGCTCCAGCATCATTCCGCCTACATCCGTGGCGGCGGTGATAATCAGGGTGGGCAGGGCGTTGGGCAGCATATATTGAAAGAGCATATGGCCCGTTTTGGAGCCGGTAACGATGGCGGCGGACACATAGTCCCGGTCCCGGATCTTCATAACCAGGCTCCGGGCCAGCCGGGCGTACTTGGTCCAGCTGACGGCCACGATGGCGATAATGGCATTGCGGATGCTGGAGCCCATAATACCGGCTACAGCCAGGGCCAGCACCAGGCCGGGGAAGGCCAGCATCATGTCGGCAATGCGCATCAGCACCGCATCCACGGTGCCCCCAAAGTAACCGGCCAGCACGCCAACCACGGTACCGATGAGGAATACCAGGGCCACCACGCCGAAGGTAGAGGTCAGGGAGGCCCGGGCGCCGTAGATAACCCGGGCGTAGATGTCCCGGCCCATTTTATCGGTGCCGAAGATGTGCTCCTTGCTGGGGGCCTCCAGGGCCTCCGTTAAAGAGCCCTTCAGGGGGTCCACGCCGCCGGTAAGGACGGGAGCAAAGATGGCGCCCAGGATAATAAGCACCGCCAGAATGGCGAAAAAGGTAAACTGCTTGTGCTCTTTTAAGAATTTCAGTACTTTTTTCATAGCCTTACCTCTTCGTCCGCATTCTGGGGTCGATGTAAATGTAGGAGGCATCCACAATCAGGTTGATGACCATGTAAATAAGCGCCATCCACAGTACATAGCCCTGGATCAGGTTGTAGTCGCTGGAAGTAATGGCCGTTACCGCCAGGTTGCCCAGGCCGGGGTAGGAGAAGATGACCTCTACCACGCTGGTGCCGCCCAGCAGGGAACCGATGGACAGGCCCAGCATGGTAATAAGGGGCAGCAGGGCATTGGGGAACACGTTCTTCCAGATGATGGTGGAGCGCTTCACGCCCCGGGCCTCCGCACCGATGACATAGTCCTGGCTCAGCTCTTCCAGCACGGCGGTACGGACCTGCCGGGTGTACTTGGAGGCCATGGCAATGGCCAGAGTCAGGGCGGGGAGGAACAGGCTTTTAAAATCGCCGCCGGAGGCGATGACCGGGAAGGCCCGAACCTGGACGCACAGCAGGAGCATGAGCAGCAGACCTACCCAGAAATTGGGCATGGCGCAGCCGATAAAGGTGAGCCCCCGGCAAAGGTAATCGATCCAGCTGTCCTTGTGCAGCGCCGAGGCAACGCCCAGGGGCACGGAGAGAATCAGCATCATAATCAGGGACATAAGGGTCAGCTTCAGGGTGGGCGCCAGCCGGGCGGCCAGCAGCTCCGTAACGGGCTTATTCAGGCTGTAGGACTTGCCGAAGTCGCCTTTCAGGCAGTTGGTCAGCCAGCGGGTGTACTGTACCAGGAAGGGGTCGTTTAGCCCTAGCTCTTCCCGGGTCTGCTGCACCAGCTCTTCCGTAGGCATCACGCCGGTGGCGGAGAACATATTCCGTACCGGGTCGCCGGGGGACAGGTAGGTTAGCAGAAAGGTCACAAAGCTGATGCCGATCAAAACGATGACAATCTGCAAAAGCCTTTTGACAATTTGTTTCTTGCTCAACGAAATCGCTCCTTTACAAATGATAACAGGATGTTGTGGGAGCCCCCAAAACGTTAAGAGTACCGAAAACTCCTTCTCCCCTCCAAGCAGGAGGGGGAAAGGGAATTTTGAATCTTAAAAAGTGCCCCCTCTGCGGATGCCTCATGTTGGCTGGGGCAGAGGGGGCGCGTTTTACTGGGCGGGGGTAATTTCGGTGGTCAGCCAGTAGTAGTCGGCGGTGTGAATATGGGCGTAGCCCACGTTCCTGGAGTAGATCATGGAGGAGTTGTAGTAGCCGTCAATCAGCACGGCGGCGTCGTCCACCAGAATCTGCTGCATCTGGAAGATCAGGTCGGCCCGCTTGTCCGGATCCATCTCGCCCTTCAGCTCGTTGTACAGCTTGTCGTAGTCGGGGTTAGAGTAGCCGCAGTAGGTGGTGTCGGTGGCCCAGTTGGCCATGTAGGCGAAGGGGTCGCCGGTGCCTACGGTGGTCCAGTTGTTGTTGTTGAAATCGTAGTTGCCGGCAGCCAGCTTGCTCCACTGGTCATCGGAGGAGCCGTAGTCCGCAGTGCAGGCGATGCCGATTTCCGCCAGGTACTGAATGTGGGCGTTGGAGAAGTCGTTCAGCAGCCGGTTCTCGTAGGAAACGTAGTGCAGGTCGATCTTCCTGCCGTCCAGTTCCCGGTAGCCGTCGCCGTCGGTATCGATGATGCCGGCATCGTCCAGGAGCTTCTTCGCCCCTTCGGGGTCATACTTGTAGGGGTTTACCAGCTTGTCGTAGCCGTAGTTCAGGGTAGAGGGCAGCACGGAGAAGCCGGGGGTGTACAGGTCGCCGATGGTCTTGGAGTGGCAGATGGTATCGTAGTCGATGCCCATGAGGATGGCCTGACGGAGGACCTTATTGCCCAGAACGCCGTCGAAGTTCATCCAGCTGAAGCCGCAGCGGACGCCGGAGGCGATGTCCACGGTGAAGTTGGGGTCATCCTTGAACTTCTGAATGTCGGAGACGTTGGTGATGTTTTCCACCAGGTCCACCTGGCCGCTTTGCAGGGCCATGGTCTTGGCGGAGGCGTCGCCCATGTACATAAGCTTTACTTCGTCGTAGGGAACTTCCTCCCGGTAGTTGGGGTTGGCCTTCAGGTCGTAGCCAACGCCAACGCCGTTGAACTTTTCAATCATGTAGGGGCCAGTGCCGATGATGCCGTTGTCAAAGTTCTCGGTGTGGGCCACATCCACGATGGCCATGGTGGGGTGGGCCAGCTGGCCGGGCAGGTTGGCGTAGGGCTGGGTGGTGACGATGGTTAGGGTGTTGGCCGCATCGTCGGCGGTGACGGTGGCCTCAAACTCCAGGTACTTCTGGGGCTTGGCGGAGCCGCTGGGGCCCATCTTCTTCAGGTGCTCAAAGTTTTCCTTCACCTTGCTGGGGGTCAGCTCGCAGCCGTCGGAGAAGAGGATCCCCTTTTTCAGGGTGATGACCCACTCGGTGTGCTCGTCGTTGACGGTGTAGCTCTCGGCCAGCCAGGGCTCAACCTCCATGCTGTCGTTGAACTTGAAGAGGCCCTCGGAGATGCCGTAGCGCATGGCGTTCCAGCCGCCGTTTTCGTCCAGAGCGGCGTTTACCACGCCGTCGGTGTACATCTGGCAGCCGAAGGTCAGCACCTTCTTATCGGAGGCGGAAGCAGAGGCGCTTCCGCCGCTGGTGCCGCCGCAGCCGGTCAGCAGCAGCGCTGCGGAAAGGGCCAGGGCGGCGATTTTCTTACCTGGTTTCATGTTTTCGTTTCTTCCTTTCTATGTTTCCGTTCATATGTCAGTGCCTTTGTCGCGGAGAAAAAAAGAGCCGGACTCTCGCCCGACTCTATGCTTCTCGCTCCAAAAGCGCAAATTCCCCCCAGGGGGAAAGGTTTTGAGCAAGAAATCCCTGTCTTCCGCAAGAATTCTCTCCAAGATAAATAAGCAGGTCTCCTGACTTAAGCGTTTTTCACCCAAGGCGCCTTCCCAGGTTTCCCCAGTGGCATCGTTGCCTTGGACAGGCTATCACAGTGACGGGATCGTCCCGGATTTCCACCGGGTTCCCTTTTGATTAGGCTCTCGCCCAAACTTATTTTCTGCGGCGCAATTGCCGACTTTATGAACTTTTCCATATTATTGCATAAATTGACGCATATGTCAAGGAGAGAATGCAGGGGATATAACGCCCGTTTGTTATGTATTCTGACGAAGGGGCCAAGCTCTGTAGGGGCGGCTGCCAGCCGCCCGAAACGTAATTGTTTCCACCGCGGTAAGATGAATGGCAGGCACCGGAGGAAAGCTCTTCCCCTCTCCAAGCTTGGAGAGGGGAAGGGGGGCTGACATCGGGCTGGTTCCATTCATCGGACCTGGCCAGTATCGTTGCCTTTCGGGCGGCTGTTAGCCGCCCCTACGATGCAGAAGGCTGGATTTCTCAGAAAATCTCCCGTGCTGCCTTGATAATATGCTCGATCTCCGCCTCCGTGTGGGCGTAGGACAGGAACATGGCCTCAAACTGACTGGGGGCGGCGTAGATGCCGTGGGAGAGAAGGCCTAAGTACCACTTTTTGAACTTCTCCAGATCGGAGGACTTGGCATCCATGTAGCCGGATACTTCGTGGTCCGTAAAGAACACCGTGGCAATGGAGCCCACCCGGTTGACCTGGGCGGGGACATTTTTCAGGGCGTCCCGCAGGCCAGCCTGGAGCATGGAACCCAAGGCCTCCAGCTTCTCGTAGATTTCGGGATGGCTGCTTAAAATTTTCAGCTGGGTCAGGCCGGCAGCCATAGCCACGGGGTTTCCGGACAGGGTGCCCGCCTGATACACGGGGCCCAGGGGAGCCACCAGCTCCAGGAGCTTTTTGGAGCCGCCGTAAGCGCCTACGGGCATCCCGCCGCCGATGATCTTGCCATAGGTGACAAGGTCCGCCTTCACCCCAAAGTAGCTTTGCGCGCCGCCGGGAGCCAGCCGGAAGCCGGTGATGACTTCATCAAAAATAAGCAATGCCCCAAACTCGTCGCACAGCTGCCGCAGCCCCCGCAAAAATCCGGGCTTGGGGGGCACTACGCCCATATTGGCGGCTACGGGCTCTACGATGACGGCGGCTACCTGCCCCCGGTTGGCCTCCAGCAGGGTGCGGACGCTTTTTACATCGTTATAGTCCGCCGTCAGGGTATCCCCGGCCATTTCCCTGGGCACACCGGCAGAATCGGGCGCGCCGCCGGTGAGAGCGCCGGAACCGGCCTTTACCAGCATGGAATCGGAGTGGCCATGGTAGCACCCGGCAAATTTAATGATTTTGCTTCTTCCGGTAGCGCCCCGGGCCAGCCGCAGGGCGGACATAACGGCCTCGGTGCCGGAATTGACCATCCGCACCATCTCTACCCCGGTCATGCTGCATACCAGCCGGGCCATTTCCACCTCGATGGCAGTAGGGGCGCCGAAGCTCAACCCCTTCCGGATGGACTCTGCCACAGCCTTTTCCACATCCTCCTGGCAGTGGCCCAGAATCAGGGGGCCCCAGGAGCAGATCAGGTCGATATATTCGTTGCCGTCCACATCCCAAACGTGGCTGCCCAGGCCCTTTTCCAGGAATCTGGGATAGGTGCCCACGCTGCGGCAGGCCCGGACCGGGGAATTGACCCCGCCGGGCATCACATTTTGCGCCTGCTCAAAAAGAATTTCGGACTTTGTCATTTTAGCCCAGCTCTCCTTCCTTCATGGCCTTGGCCAGCTCCTTGGCAAAGTAGGTAATGAGGATGCTGGCTCCCGCCCGGTAGATGGACAGGGCGCTTTCGCACATCACCCGGTGCTCGTCGATGAGCCCCGCTTTTCCTGCGGCCTTAATCATGGCATACTCCCCGCTGACGGAGTAGGCGGCCATAGGCAGGTCGAAGGCATCAGTGCATTCCCTTATAATATCCAGGTAGCTCAGGGCGGGCTTGACCATCAGGATGTCGGCCCCTTCTTCCACATCCAGCTGGCATTCCTTCAGAGCCTCCTTCCGGTTGTGGGGGTCCATCTGGTAGCCCCGCCGGTCTCCAAAGGCAGGGGCGGACCCGGCGGCATCCCGGAAGGGTCCGTAGAAGGCGGAAGCGTACTTGGCAGAGTAGGACATAATGGGGGTGTTCACATAGCCGTGGTCGTCCAGGGTTTCCCGGATGGCGGCGATGCGGCCGTCCATCATGTCGGAGGGGGCCACCATGTCGGCTCCGGCCACTACATGGGAAAGGGCGGTTTTGGCCAGCACCTCCAAAGTTTTGTCGTTGTCTACCTCATGGTCACACAGGATGCCGCAGTGGCCGTGGTCCGTGTACTCGCACATACATACATCGGTGATGACATACATTTCCGGGTACTTGGCCTTGATGGCTTTGATGCCCTGCTGCACCACTCCGCTGGGGTCCCAGGCGGAGGAGCCGATGGCATCCTTACGCTTGGGGATACCGAAGAGCAGCACCCGCTTGACGCCGCAAGCCAGGCACGCTTCAATCTCTTCGCAAACCCGGTCCGGGGAGTACCGGTACTGGCCGTCCAGAGAGGGGATGGGCTCTTTGATGTTTTCCCCTTCCACGATGAACAGGGGGTAGATGAGACTCTCCGGGGACACCCGGGTTTCCCGCACCATACGGCGCAGATTATCGCAGGACCGCAGCCTGCGGGGACGGATGGACATTTCCATATGATTACTTCCTTTGTGATATAAATAATTTTTTGAGGGGGGAATGCATTATTGCATTTGGACCGGGCTAGTACGGCCCGTCGGTACAGGACCCTCCGGGGGGTTCTTTCTTGTGCCGCCAAGAAAGAACGAAAGAATGCGGCTCAAGGGGGGCATTGAAGTCTCGCTCCCACTCAAAGCCATCCCCCCTTGAGAATCCCCCCCGGCGGCACATTCAACGTACTACTCAAAGCCATACCTTGAAAGGGTAAAAATACACAGTGCTTGTAACAAGCTTTTGGCCTTTTGCGTTGTTCCAACCGGCCGGGCCCCTAGAAATAAGATTTGGTCCGTTGCGTATTTCCAGTTGGCTGAAACATTATTACCAATCTTATCATTATCCGACTTTTCAGACACGGTTTTGAGCTGTTCGTTGAATGTGCCGCCGGTAGGGGGTTCTTAGGGGCGGTGCGTCGCGCAGCGAATCTAATAAACGATTGCCGGGGGCAATCGCTCCTTAGTTTGGGGAGGCGGCTTCGAATGGGAGTGAGACTTCAGCGCTCCCCCCTAAGGCTGCTTCTTATCGATTTTCTTGCAGAAGCAAGAAAACCGCCCCCGGAGGGGCCAGCGCTTACGAGCCGTAACGGCCTAAAATAATGCGTCGGTAGCCCTGCACGCTGCCTGAATACAATCCACCAGCGCCTCCATGGTGGCTTCCTCCGCCACCACGGTCTTTATGCCGTATTTTCTGGCCTCCGCCTCCGTCTGCTTTCCGATGCAGCAGCCCAGTACATTCCGGAAATCTCTCCCCGGCAGGCTTTCGGCAAAGCCCTTTACGGTGGAGGCGCTGGTAAAGGTAACGAGCAGAGGCTCCCCCAACAGGGCATCCACCTGCTCCGGGTCCGGGGAAGCGTATACGGTGTCGTACAGGGCCACATCGTCATACTGGGTGCCCCTGGCCTCCAGCATTTCCGGCACCGCGGCGCTGCCAACGCTGGCCCGGCACAGGAGTACGGGGCCCTCGATGACTTCCAGGGCCTTGGCCAGATGACAGGAGTCGAAGGCTTCCGGCACGATGTCCGCCCGCAAACCGAAGTGCTCCAAAGCCTTGGCGGTTTTGGGCCCAATGGCGGCCAGGGTCAGGCCGCTAAGGGTCCGGGCGTCCTTGCCCAGGGAGAGAAGCCGGTCAAAGAAGAGCTTGGGCCCTATGGGGCTGGTAAACACCAGACAGCGGTAAGAACCGAGCTTTTCAATGGCAATATCCAGGGGTACATTTTCTTCCCGCGGTACGGTACGGATGCAGGGGTAATCGATGACCTGGGCCCCCAGCTCCCGGAGGCGCTGGGTCAGGGTGCCGCTGCGGTCCGCCGGGCGGGTGACCACAATGGGCTTGCCCTTCAGAGGCAAAGCGTCAAACCAGTCGAACCGGTCGGACAGGGCGCAGACCTTGCCCACCACAATGATGGCAGGACTCTTGACGCCCTGGGCCTCCGCGTCTCTGGGCAGGTTCTCCAAGGTGGAAATGAGCTTCCGCTGCTGGGGCAGGGTGCCGCGCTCAATGACGGCGGCGGGCATATTGGGATCCATCCCCGCGCCCAAAAGCCCAAAGCAGATTTTAGGCAGGCTGGTGATGCTCATTAAAAATACCAGGGTGCCTCCGGTGCGCCGCAGGGCGTCAAAGTCAATTTTCAGCTCTGCCCCGGCTCTGGCGTGGCCGGTGATGATGTGCAAAGAGGAGCAGAAGTCCCGATGGGTTACGGGGATACCCGCATAGGCGGGCACCGATAGGGCAGAGGTCACCCCGGGTACTACCTGGAAGGGGATGCCCTCTTCTTCCAACAGCTCCAGCTCCTCGCCGCCCCGACCAAAGAGAAAGGGGTCGCCGCCCTTGAGCCGGACCACCCGCTTTCCCTCCTGGGCCTTCCGCAGAAGGATCCGGTTGATTTCCTCCTGGGGTACCAGGTGGTGGCTGGATTCCTTGCCCACATCGATCTTTTCCGCGTCCTGGGGGATCATGGATAGAATGGCGGGGCTGACCAGCCGATCATACACCACCACCTGGGCCTGCTCAATTGCCTGGCGGCCCTTCTGGGTCAATAGCCCCGGGTCTCCGGGACCGGCCCCTACTAAAATCACACTGCCGTTCATAGGCTCGCTCCTTTCAGCTCCCGGGCAAGCTCTATGCCCAGGGCCTCCGCTTGATGCTTATCGCCGGTTTTGGTGCCCCGGCGCAGAATCGTTTCGTCCTCGCTGACATACAGGCCCGTCAGGGTCAGCTTCTCATCCGCTGTCTGGGCGTAGGCCGCCACCGGGGAGGTGCAGCCGCCGTTCAGCTGCCGTACAAAAGCCCGCTCCGCTTTGGCGCAGCAGGCGGCATCTTCATTGTGGAAGGTTTGCAGCAGGGAGGTATCTGCCCCTGCCCGGGTCTGAACCGCTAAGATAGCCTGCCCGGCGGCGGGGAGAATTTCCTCGGTGGAAAAATACCGATGGATCCGCTGTTCCAGTCCCAGCCGCTTTAATCCCGCGGCGGCCAGCACCAGGGCACAGTATTGGCCCTCGTCCAGCTTGCGCAGCCTTGTCTGCACATTGCCCCGGACGGGCTGAATGCCGTATTCCGGGTACAGCGCCTTTAATTGCAGCTGCCGCCGCCGGGAGGCGCAGCCGATGGGCTTGCTTCTGTCCATTTCCGTAATGCCTTCCGGAAGCACCAGGGCATCCCTGGGGTCCTCCCGGGCAGAGAAGGCCGCCAGAGGCAGGTCCTCCGGTACCTCCATGGGCATATCTTTTAAGGAGTGGACGGTAAAGTCGCACCGCCCCTCCCGCAGGGCCAGGTCCAGCTCCTTGACAAAGAGGCCCTTGCCGCCGATCTGCTCCAGGGTCTTATCCAAAATCTTGTCGCCGGTGGTCTTCATGGTGATAAGCTCTAAGGTCGCTTCCGGGAAGGCACGCTGTACGGCCTCCATAACCATCCGGCTTTGAATAACGGCCAGTTTGCTTTCCCGGCTTCCAAAACGAATGTTCAATCCAGTTCCTCCAATACGTTCCGAATCTCCCGGGCAGCCCGGGCGGTGCGGTGGTGGTCCTTTCCGGTGGATACCACCCCGGCCACCAGGTTTTCCCCGGTGCAGATGGCAGGGAAGTAGAAGCTGCATTCCTCCTCCCGGTCCGCAACGGACACCGGGATGTTTTTTGCCGCGGCCTCTTCCCATACGGCGTGGTTCACGCTTCGGTCATTTGTGGCAGCCACGGCAATGGCTGCACCTTCCAGGTCCCCGGGGGTATAGGCCCGCTGCAGCCAGGTGATGCCCTCGTCGCTGCATTTGAGCTCCGGGGAAACAACCACAATCCGGCAGCCAAACAGCCGCAAGGTCCCAATGCGTCGGGAGGCAATGGTGCCCCCGCCGATAAGGACCACCTTTTTGTCCTTTAGGTCCACAAACAGGGGGAAGCGCATCCCTTTCTGGGCCAGGGTTTGCCGCACCTGCCACTGGTTGTATTTTTCCAGCTCCTCCTGGGCCACCCGCTCCATGGCAGCCAGCTCCTCCGGGCTTCCGGGGCCGCCGGTGCCCAGGGAATCGGTATCGTAAAGGGTCAGAAGCTGGCCGCATTCCGGGTCAATGTCCCGGGGAACCGCCAGGTCTGCGGCAACTTTTGGGCGCCGGGGCAGGGAAGAGAGCTGTTCTTTTGTCAGGGTATAGTGGGGGCTGGTGGTGGCGGAAACCAGAGCGTCCGCGTCTTTCATTGCCTCCAGCCGGTCCTCGTAGGGCACGGTGCCGCAGCCTCCGGGGACGACGGTCTCCCCGTGGCGGTAGGTCCGCAGGGTTACACGGACGGTGGCCCCGGCGTCATACAGAATTTCCGCCGCCAGCCGGCCCATCTGCCCGTTGCCGATGACCAGAATTCTTTTCCCTTCCAGGGTGCCTAATTCCTTTTCCAGCACCTCCCGGCAGCGGCTTCCCAAAGAGGGCACGCCCCGTTCCAGGTGCACTTCCGTTTTGGCCCGCTTCCCGGCGGTAACCGCCCGGCGGAACAGGGAAGAGAGGGACGGGTCCAGGCTGCCCATCTCCTTGGCCAGCTCCATAGCGATGCGGACCTGGGTGATGATCTGGTCCTCGCCTAAAATCTGGGAGTGGAGCCCGCAGGCTACCTCCATCAGGTGCTTTGCGGCATCCTCTCCCATGCGGGTGGTAAAGTAGGGCTCCAGGGCGCTTTCGTCTGCCCGGGCCCCCCGGCATAAAAGCCGCCAGGGGGCGCTTTCAAAATCTCCGGAGAGATAGATTTCCGTCCGGTTGCAGGTGGAGAGCAGCACGCAGCCCGTTACCCCGGGCTGCTGCTTGAGCCATACCAGCATTTCCTTGACTCCGTCCTTGGAAAAGGCCAGAGTTTCCCGGAGCCGGACCCCTGCCCGGTGGCAGTCCAGGCCGGACATCACAAGGCTCATCGGCCTTCCTCCTTTACAATCACCAGGGAGAAGTAGCCGGAGGGCCGGTTCAGGTCCCGGAAGTCCGGATACACCCGTTCCTTTTCCATGCTGCAATTTTCCACCATGGCGGCGTTGCCAAGCATATTTTTTTCTTCCAGAGCCTTTTTCAGGTCCAGGATGGAGGAACCGGCCTTCATAAATACCTTGTTGGCCTTTACATCCAATAGGTCCTCCACGCTGTGGGAGGCGGGGATGACCAGCAGCGGCTCCGTTCCCTGGCACAGGGAGATATTGAGTCTGGCCGCCGCGGCGCAGAAGGAGGGTACCCCGGGTACCACCTCTACGGCGTAGCCCCGGGCGCGGACCTTTTCGTGGATATACATATATGTAGAGTATACTGTGGCATCCCCCAGGGTGATAAAGGCCACCTGCTTGCCCTCATCCAGATAATTGCAAATCATCTGGGCGGCGGCGGTGTAGCTTGCCTCTACCTTTTCCCGGTCCCGGGTCATGGGGGTGGAAACCAGAATGGGCCTCTTGCCGTTTAAGTGGTTCCGAACGATATTCAGGGCGGTCTTGTCGGCCTTGCCGGTATCCGGGGCCAGAATTACATCCGCCTGCTCCAGCACCCGGGCGGCCTTCAGGGTCAGTAATTCCGGGTCTCCCGGGCCTACGCCTACGCCCCAGAGCTTGCCCTCAGCATGGAGGGCTTCTACGGCTTTCCGGCAGTGCCGTACAAAGAGGGCCCGGATTTCCGGGTATTCTCCCAGGCCCTGTAGAATGCAGGTCACTTCGTAACCCTTTTCCTCCAGCTGCCGCTTCCAGGAGTCCCCGTCGCCTGCCATGTCGTTCCGGGCGTGGTCCCCGGCCACCAGCATAAAGGGGGCCAGGGTGATTTTTTGAATCTCCGGCCGTTTAGCAAGCTGGGCCATCACCCGGTCCAAAGTAGGGTAGCCCTCTACGGTAGCCACATACACCCGGTCGCAGGTGTCCATAAGGTTCTGCTCCAGCTGGCCGTAGGCGGAGTTGGCAAAGTGGGGGGTACCGTGGCCCATCAGTACCAGGGCTTCATTTTCCTTGGGCTGGGGCAGTCGGTTTAAAAGGGCGGAGGCCACGGCCTCGTAGTCCTCCTGCTTGTCAAGCAGCGGTTCGCCTGCCTGTACGGAAAGCCGCAGACGGTAGGGCTCCAATTGCTTTAGCAGCTTTTCATACTCCTCCCCATGCATCACATGGGTGGGCTGCACCGCCACATGGGTAAACCCCTCGGCTTCCAGCTTTGCCATAGCCTGGGCCACGTTGTCAATCTGCACGCAGTCCCGCTTTAAAAGCTTTTTCATAATGATGGAGCTGGTAAAGGCCCGCCGGACTTCCCACCCGGGGAAGGCATCGGCAATGGCCTTTTCCGTGGCCCCGATGGCCTTTTCCAGGGTATCCGGATAAGAGGTGCCAAAGGACACCACCAAAATTGCTTTCTTCATAGCCACATTCCTTTCTGTCAAAAGACGATAAAAACCTACCTTACAGGATACCCTAAGATACCGCAAAAGTCAATGGGATTCCGGAGATGATTGCAGAAACGGACAGATAAATAAGGATTTGTGGGGATAAAGAAAACGGATGTCGTTGCGAGCCAGTTCGCAAACTGGCGTGGCAATCTCCCGGATGGATGGTATAGGCT
>CAKTHQ010000031.1 GCA_934565415.1 uncultured Oscillospiraceae bacterium | reverse complement strand
GAGGTTATTTTTTCATATACTAAAGTGTTTATTTCCCCCGGTAGAACCGGGGGTTTATTTGGCTTCAAGCCGCCAAACAAGCGCCCCTCCGATAAATTCAGGAGGGGCGCCGATCTATTTGAGAATTGTTTCTTACCGCTTTGCTGCAATCTGGGCAGCACGGCGGCCGAAGGTCATGGTCCGGCCGCAGGCCAGGCCGGTGAACAGGTTGGGATAGTTGTTGGCGAAGAAGCCGCCGGTGCAGTCGCCGGTGGCGTAGGCCTTGCATTTCCCTGTTTTCCCCTATATAGTAGGAGATACCAGAAAAATCAAAAAGCGGGAAGCGATCGAAATGAAGAAAATCTTGTCTCTTCTTCTGGCCGGTGCCCTGAGCATGGGCCTTTTCTCCGGCTGCGGTACAAAAAAAGAGAGTGATGCCATCACCCTGGACCCCAGCAAGCCCGTATCCCTGGTGGTCTGGCACTACTACAACGGCGCCCAGCAGGCGGCCTTTGATGCCCTGGTTTCCGATTTCAACGCCACCGTCGGTGCGGAAAAGGGCATCTATGTAGAGGGCTACAGCCAGGGCTCCGTACCGGACCTGGAAAAAGCCGTGTCCGATGCAGCTGCCGGTGCGGTAGGTGCCCAGGAGCTGCCGGATATTTTCTCTACCTACGCCGATACGGCTTATGCCGTGGAGAAGGACGGAAAGCTTGTGAACCTCCGGGACTACTTTACCCAGGAGGAGCTGGAGCAGTATGTTCCTGCCTACTTGAGCGACGGCGATTTCCAGGGGGACGGCTCCCTGTACCTGCTCCCCGTAGCCAAGTCCACGGAAATCACCATGGTGGATACCACGGACTGGGAGCCCTTTGCCCTGGCCACCGGCTCTTCTCTGGAGGAGCTGACCACCCTGGAGGGCATTACCGCCGTATCCAAACGCTACTACGAATGGACCGATGCCCAGACCCCGGATATTCCCGATGACGGCAAGGCCTTCTACGGCCGGGACTCCATGTCCAACTATTTTGTTATTGGGATGCGCCAGCAGGGCACGGAAATTTTTGATGCCAAAAACGGTCAGGTCACCATTCAGGCGAAGAAAGACCAGATTCGCAGGCTGTGGGACAACTACTATGTGCCCTATGTAAACGGCTGGTTTGCAAGCTACGGCAAGTTCCGCTCCGATGATGTAAAAACCGGGGAGCTGCTGGCCTACACCGGCTCTTCCTCCTCTGCCGCCTATTTCCCGGATCAGGTGATTCTGGATGAGGGCAGCAAGCCCATTTCCTACGCCATTCTTCCCGCCCCGGTAATCGGCGGGGGCGAAAACGTGAATGTGCAGCAGGGTGCCGGTATGGCCGTTACCAAGTCGGACCCCCAGCACGAGTATGCCGCCTGCGAATTTCTAAAATGGTTTACCGCTCCGGAGAACAACCTGCGCTTCGTCTGCGAAAGCTCCTATCTGCCGGTGGAAACCGCTGCCAACACCATGGAGGCCGTGGACCGGGTAATTTCCCAGCAGAATCTCTCCGTAGACCCCAAAACCTACGACTGCCTGCGGGTAATTCTCAGCTCCTTTGGGGATATGACCTTCTATACCACCCGCTGCTTCGACAATGGCTACGCCACCCGGAAGGTGCTGGACTATAATCTGTCCGACAAGGCTTCCGCCGACAAAGCCGCCATCGACGAGCTGGTTGCCGCCGGTACGCCCAGGGCGGAGGCCGTAGCTCCCTATGTAACCGACGAGGCTTTTGAACGCTGGTACGGGGACTTCTGCACCCAGCTGGAAGCAAAGGCCCAGGGATAACGTTTGCCGAAAACACCTGTGAAAGGAGGGACCCCCGTGGAGCATCGCAGATCTTTGGCCCGCCTGCTGCTGATTCCCCTGCTGCTGGTGGTTTTGGTTCAGGGCGTCCTGCCCTTTTATGCCCTGCATACCGCCGGAATCAAAAGCTCTTTGGAAAAAGGCAATATCGATATGGACTCCTCCATTGTGGAAAACCGGAAGGTTACCCTGGAAAGCACCATGGTAGACCAATGGAGTGCCGTCAGCAAGGAAACCGACTACTTAAACACCGTACTGCGCATGACCCTGCTGCAGGAGGAAGCCACTATGTCCGATTTTCTTTCGGACACCGCCCTGCAGGAGGAATTCATAGAATATGTTTTCCCGGAGCTGATGGATTCCCTGCGCCGGGATAGCTCCGGCGGCACTTTCCTGATTCTGGCCAACCGGAACTCCACGGCGGAGGCTTCGGACTACACCGGCTTTTTCCTCCGGGACTCCGATCCCACAACCAAAACGGAAACCAATTCCGACCTGCTGCTGGAACGGGGCGGGAAGGCCCTGGCCCGGGAGTATAACATCTCCATGGACAGCAGCTGGACCCCCCGGTTCCGCTTTCTGGGTGCGGGGAACCGGGAATCGGACAGCTTCTTCTACACCCCCTATACCCTGGCCCTGGAAAACCCGCAGCTGGATATGAGCCTTTTGGGCTGCTGGTCCCTGCCCTTTACCCTGGAAGACCATCCCCTTGACAACCACAAAATGATTACCTACTCCGTGCCCCTCATCTACGAGGGCACGGTATACGGCGTGGTGGGCTCCGAGGTCTCCACCGCCTATGTAAACAACAACTTTTTCTCCGCCCACGACCTGGATACCAACCGGAACGCCGGCTATGCCATTGCCGTCAGCCTGGGAGAAAACCGGTACCGCATCGTAACCGGGAAAGGCTCCCTCTACGATGTTGTGGAGCGGGAGGGCGCCATATTCACCCTGGAAGAAACCGGGTACGAAAAGCTCTCCAAAATCTCCGGAGCCTCCGTAGGCAGCCAAGCCGTTTATGCCCTGGTCAGCCCTATGACCCTTTACAGCAGCAACGTTCCCTACGAAAGCAAGGATTGGGTATTGTGCGGCTTTGTTTCCCACGATTCCATTTTCGGCCTGGGCCAGCAGCTGTACCGGACCATTCTTGTGGTCACCCTGATCTGCGCCATTGTCGGTGCCTCCGTCATGGCGCTGGCGGTGCACCATGTCACGCTGCCCGTCTATCAGCTGATGGAAAGCATCCGGGGCGGTCTTACGGGCTTAAAGAACTTCCGCCCCTCCTCCATTCTGGAAATTGACGAACTCCATCAAGTCATTGAAAATCTGACGGAAAGCGAAATGCATACCGAGGAACAGCTGAACGAGGAAAAGGAACGCTATCGGGTGGCCGTAGAAAGCTCCAGCGATGTGTTTTTTACCTACCGGGAAAGGCAAAACGGCATTGAGCTTGTCAACAGCAAGGACCTGGACGGCCTGTGGAGCTGGGATGACTGCTGGGAAAAGCTGCTGACCCCCCGGCTGTCTCCCGAGGACCAGCAGAAGGTTCGGAAGCTGCTTTCCATGACCTCCGGCTCCCAGTCCGTAGAGGTCTTTTACCGGGGCGGCTCCTACCCGGCAGGATGCTGGCTCCAGGTGCAGGCAAAGGCCCTGAACGACACGCCCGACGGCAGCCTCCATGTGGTAGGCCTGCTGCGGAATATCCAGGAGCAGAAAACCAAGGAGCTGGAACAGCAGCGCCGCCAGAGCATGGACCCGGTTACCGGCCTGTACCGGCTGTACAGCGGCCTGGATCAAATGGAGCTGCAGCGCAAAAGCCAGCCGGGAGGCATCCTGCTGCTGCTGGACCTGAACAGGTTCCAGTATATCACCCAGGCCTACGGGCTGACCTTTGGCGACATCCTTTTGGAGGACTTTTCCGAATTTCTGAAAAAGGCTTTTCCGGAGCCTGCCCTGCTCATCCGGGCCGGTTCCGATGAATTTCTCATCTGGCTTCCCGGGAAGACGGTCCGGGACTGCGTGGCCCCCATGGCCGCCCTGAGAAGGGACTTTGGGAATCTCATTCGTTCCGGGGTTCTGCCCCTGAGCTTCCGGGCTGCCGCCGCAAACGGGAGCCCGGAGATTTCCAGCACGGTGCTGATTGCCCGGGCCTGCTCCGCTTTGGAGGCAGTCCGCCTCCAGGGAGAGGAGTTCCTGTGCTGGGAATCCCTTTCCGATCCCCCGGAGGGACTTCCCTTCGGCGAGGTGGTATCCCAGGGCTATATCCGGCGGCTGAGCCTGCCTTCCCTGGCGCTGAGCCTTTTTGACCGGAGTCTGACCCTGGATGCCGCCGCGGACTTGCTGGCCCGCCGCCTGGAAAAGGCCTACGGGCTGACAAACCTTGTAATTACCTCCTTCCGGGAGGACTTCCTGTCCAGCACCATTGAGTACAGCTGGAAGCCTCTGCCCGGCGTTCCGGAGGTGGTGCACTGTCCGGACGGCGGCCCCGGCAGCCTGTCGGACAGCCTGGAAAGCAATCTGATTCTTCCCATTCGCCGGGTTCTGCCTTTTGTACCCGTTCTTCCGCCGGATACCCGGGGGCTGGTAATGCCCATTGTGGATAACGGCGCTTATGCCGGCTCCATCTTCCTGGTTGGCCTTTCGGAGGATATCCGGGAGGATGACCCCCGGCGAAGCGTTCTGTGGGAACTGGATTCCATTATCCAGAACCGGATGAACCAGGAGCGCCACGACCAGTCCGCCCAGGCCAAGTCCGAATTTCTGGCCCGGATGTCCCACGAAATCCGTACCCCCATGAACGGCATCATCGGCATGACCGAAATTGCCCTGCGGCCGGACCAGACGGAGGAGGAGCGCCTCCGCTGCCTCCAAAAGGTAAAAACCTCCTCCCACTACCTGCTGGGTCTGCTGAACGACATTCTGGATATGTCTAAAATCGAAAGCGGCAAGATGGCCCTGAATCCCGCCCCCTTCCGCCTGTCGGCCCTGGTAAAGGACCTGCACCCGGTACTGGATGCCAAGTTTACGGAAAAGCACCAGCAATTTATCACCCGCATTTCCCTGGAAAACGACTGTTTCCTGGGAGATGCCCTGCGGATCAGTCAGGTGCTCATTAACCTTTTGGGCAATGCCGCCAAATACTCCGCAGAGGATACCGCCGTTACCCTGACCGTCCGGGAGACCCCGCAGCCCGGCGGCCCCAGCAGCATCTTCTTCAGCGTCAGAGACCAGGGGGTGGGCATTCCCGAATCGGAATTTGGCCGGATCTTCCAGAGCTTTGAGCAGCTGAACAACAGTACCGCCAGGCAGCAGGGCACCGGTTTGGGCCTGGCCATCAGCAATCGCCTGGTTCTCATGATGGGGGCCACCATCCAGCTGGAAAGCCGGGTAGGCGCAGGAAGCGATTTTTACTTTACTCTGAAGCTCCCCCTTGCCCGGGAAGCCGCAGATGTCCAGTCCCCTGCCCTGCCCTCCGGCACCCTGCAGGGTACCCGGGTTCTCTTTGCCGAGGACAACGCCCTGAACCGGGAGATTCTCCAGTTTTTCCTCCGGGACCTGGGCTGCCTCCCCGAGGAAGCCGCAGACGGCCAGGAGGCCGTGGAGCTGTTCCAAAAGTCCCCCGTTGGGTATTACGATCTGATTTTGATGGATGTGATGATGCCTAGGCTCAACGGCCTGGAAGCCACCCATAAAATCCGCACCCTTCCCCGGCCGGATGCCAAGTCCGTCCCCATTGTAGCCGTCAGTGCCAATGCCTTTGACGAGGACATCCGCCGCTCCCTGGAAAGCGGCATGACCGCCCACCTTTCAAAGCCGGTGGAACCGTCCAAGCTGGAAGAGGTGCTGCACCAGGTGCTTGGCAGATAATCGTCGGCGCCCCCGAACTCTGTGGTCCGGGGGCGCCGTTGTCATTTGGAAAACCCTTATTATTTCTCCATTACGCCAAACACACCGTCTTCGTAGACATCCGTGATTTTTACTTGCCGGATTTCGTTGTGCAGCTCCTCTCCGGCGCAATAGACCTTTACATAGTTGGGGGCGTGGCCGGTATAAAAGGCCAGATGCCGGTCCTCAAACAGGACCTGCTGGGTACTTCCCACCAGAGAACGCCGGTAAGCCCTGTTCATTTCCTCCGCCACGGCAATGGCCCGGCGGCTCCGGTCCTCCTTTACCGCATTCCCCAGCTGGCCGGGCATGGTGTCCGCCGGAGTGCCGGGGCGGCGGGAATAGGGGAAAATATGCATATCCGCAAAGGCGCACCTTTGGATAAAGGCCAGGCTTTCTTCAAATTCCGCCTCCGTCTCTCCGGGGAAAGCAACAATCATATCCGTTGTCACGGCGCAGCCCGGAAAATGCTTTCGGAGCAGCTCTACGCTCTCGTAATACCGGGCGGTATCGTACTTCCGCTTCATTCGCTTCAGCACGCTGTCGCAGCCGGACTGCATACTCAGGTGGAACTGGGGACACAGATTTTTATAAGCGGACAGCTTTTCGCAGAAGGCCTCCGTCACCACCCGGGGCTCCAGGCTGCCCAGGCGAATGCGCAGCTGGGGCACCGCCTCGCACAGCCCCCCGATCAGGTCCGTCACCGGGGGCTTGCCGGGCAGGTCCACGCCCCAGCTGGCAATTTCAATGCCCGTCACCACAATTTCCCGATAGCCCTGGGCCGCAATCTCCCGGGCCTGCTCCAGAGCCGTCTCCAGGGGTGCGGACCGCACCGGGCCCCGGGTATAGGGAATGATGCAGTAGGTGCAGAAGTTTACACAGCCGTCCTGAACCTTCAGCATGGCCCGGGTCCGCTCCTCCAGCCCTCCGGCAGGCAAAACCTCAAACTCCCGGCGGCGCAGGGCGTTGTCCAGGATATCCGTATGGGGCTGCCCCCCCAGGGCCTCCGTCAGGTGCTCCAGGAATTCCTGCCGCCCGCCGGAACCGCCCAGGACATCCACCCCCAGCTCCTTTACTTTTCCCGGGGCGTGCTGGGTGTAGCAGCCGCAGACACCGATTACCGCCTTGGGATTGTCCCGGCGGCACCGGCGGATGATGGCCCGGTTCTTTTTGTCCGCAATGGCCGTCACAGAGCAGGTGTTGATGACATAGGCATCGCAGCTTTGGTCAAACCGTCCAATTTCGTAGCCATTGCTTTGTAGAATCTGCTCCATAGCCTGGGTTTCGTACTGATTGGTCTTACATCCGAGTGTATAAAAAGCTATCCGCATCTTGTTAAAATCGCCAATTCTGTTGGCGCTCCCTTGTGATTATTAGCCAAACAGACAATTGCTTTTCTCTTGGAATATGGTATAATACCTGCATATCGTCCGTTTGTGCCGTGATTTACATGATTATATACGAAAAACCATCGTTTGTACAGTGGCAGGAGGTTTTCATGCAGGATTTTGTAATACGCCTTCACTCTGTGCGGGATGTGAATGACTTTGTATCCCTGGCGGCACCACTGTACCGTGTCTCCCTTTCCGACGGCGTCCGCACCGTAGACGGAAAGAGCTTTATGGAAATCTTCTGCCTGCGGCTGTCTGCCCCGATCTCTGTTCACACGGAGTGCAGCGATGAGGAGTTTTCCCACTTTTTCCAGGAAGCGCAGCGATTCCTGGCCGACTGAATACGGCTCTAAGAGCACCGCCTTGGGAATACTCGGGGCGGTTTTTTGTTTCCTCCGGAACCGGAGGATTTTTTCTGCCCGGGGGACGGAGAGGAAAAGCAAATTCTCCGTGAAAATTTCATGAATTCTCCCGGCTAAGTCTAGAATTTTCCCACTGACTGTGGTAAAATGCGTAATGAGTATACCATATGGAGAAGAGTGCTATGTTAGAGTTATTGGCCCCGGCGGGGTCTATGGAAAGTTTACGGGCGGCGGTGCAGAACGGAGCAAACGCCGTCTATCTGGGCGTTGGAGAATTCAATGCCCGGCAGAGCGCCAAAAATTTCACCCTGGAAACCCTGGGCGAAGCCCTCAAGTACTGCCATATCCGGGGGGTACAGGTCCATCTTGCCCTCAATACCCTGGTTGCCGACAAGGAAGTGCAGCAGCTGCGGAACCTCATCCGGGCGGTGGCCCAGGCCGGGGTGGATGCCTTTATCGTCCAGGATTGGGGCGTGGTACAGCTGTGCCGGCAAATTGCCCCCCATATTCCTATCCACGGCTCCACCCAGATGACCGTCCACAACCTGGCAGGTGTCCAGATGTGCGCCGCCATGGGGATGCAGCGGGTGGTCCTGAGCCGGGAGCTGAACCGGGAGGAAATCAGCTACATCTGTGCCAACTCCCCCATTGAAATTGAAGTTTTCGGCCACGGGGCCCTGTGTATGTGCTATTCCGGCCAGTGCTACCTGTCCGCCATGATCGGCGGCCGGTCCGGCAACCGTGGGCGCTGTGCCCAGCCCTGCCGCCAGAGCTACGGCTACTCCCGGTGGGAGAACAAGTACCCCCTGAGTCTGAAAGACAACTGCCTGATCCACTACACCCGGGCCATCGAGGAAATGGGCGTAACCTCCTTAAAGCTGGAGGGCCGGATGAAGCGGCCCGAGTATGTGGCCGCCGTAACCCGGGTCTACCGTCAGGCCATCGACGGGGCGGAAGTAACCCAGGAGATGATCGATACCCTGTACAAGGCCTTTAACCGCCAGGGCTTTACCAACGGCTACTATCTGGGCAAGGTGACCCCCCGGATGTTCGGCATCCGGGAGGACGAGCCGGAGGATCCGGCCTTTTTGCAGGCCGCCCGCCTGAGTTACGAGGGGGTGGAAATGCCCCTGGTAGACCTGCGCTTTAAGGCCGCCGTTACCGTAGACGGCAGCAGCCTCACCGCCGAGGACCGGGAAGGCCATATGGCCATTGCCCAGGGGCCGGTGCCGGAGCGGGCCATGAATGTGGCGCTGACGGAGGAAATGCTGGCCGCCCGGATTGCCAAAACCGGCGGCACCCCCTTCCGCTGCGCCAAGGTCGTTGCCCGGGTGGACCCGGGGCTCATGCTTTCCGCCGCGGCCATCAATGCCATGCGCCGGGATGTACTGAACCAGATGACCGCCCTGCGGGCCAGGGTCGAAGAGCACCCGGTTAAGAAGGCCAAGGATATTCCTTACTTTAAGGGTCCCAATGGCCTGCCCGGCCTGACGGTACAGATTTCTTCCCGGGAGCAGCTGACCAAGGCCCTGATGGACAGCGAAACCAGTATGCTCTATGTGCCCCTGCATCTTGTGGCAAACGACGCAAAGCTCTGCTCCGTCCTGGCCAACCGGGGCCGGGTAGGCGTAGTGCTGCCCCGAATCGTCCACGACGGGGAACTGCCCAAGCTGCAAAACAAGCTGGCAGCCGTCCGCTCTCTGGGCATCCGGGATGCCCTGGTGGGCAACATTGGCCTGATGATTCCCGCCAAGGAGGCCGGATTCCGGCTCCGGGGGGACTTTGGCCTGAACCTCTTCAATTCCGCCTCTGCCAATGTGGCAAGGGACCTGAAGCTGGCCTCTGCCACCGTCAGCTTCGAAATGACCCTGCCCCAGATCCGGGACCTGAGCAAGGCGGTGAACATGGAAATGATCGCCTACGGCCGCCTGCCCCTGATGATTACGGAGCAGTGCCTCATTAAGAACAAAACCGGCGAATGCGGCTGCCAGGGCGGCCCCGCCGTAAAGCTCACCGATAAGACCGGGGCGGACTTCCCCGTGGTCAAGGAGGCGGATACCTGCCGCAGCGTGCTGCTAAACGGCAAAAAGCTCTACTGGCTGGACCGGCAGAACGACCTGAGTAAATTGGGCCTGTGGGCCATCCGGTTAAACTTCACCACGGAAAACGCCCGGGAGGTGGACCGGATTCTGGAAGAGTACCTGACCCCCACCACCTTCGACCCCGGCGCCTGCACCAGAGGGCTGTACTTACGGGGCGTGGAGTAAATCTCCCCATCCCCCCTCCTGCATGGAGGGGAAGAGTTTTTGATGCAGCGACACACCTTTATTTTGAGAGGACACAAATCTTATGCGTTTGATCTTAGCCTCGGCCTCCCCCCGGCGGCGGGAGCTCATGGGGTTTTACCGTATTCCCTTTACCGTCCATGCCGCGGACATTGACGAGACCATGGACCCCGGGAAAAAGCCCTATGACGAAGTAGCCCGGCTAAGCCGGGAAAAGGCCAAAGCCATTCCGCGGGAGCCCGGGGACATCGTGGTTGCCGCCGATACCATCGTGGTCTGCGACGACCGCGTTTTGGGCAAGCCCAAGTCGGAAGCCCAGGCTGCCGAAATGCTGCGGCTTCTCTCCGGAAGGGCCCATGAGGTCATGACTGGCTGCACGGTTTTGGGAGACGGTTTCGCGGAAACCTTTACGGAGGTAACCCAGATGCACTTCCGGCCCCTTTCCGAAAAAGAAATCCGGCAGTATGTAGCCACCGGCGAGCCCATGGACAAGGCCGGAGCCTACGGTATCCAAGGCGGCGCCGCCCTTTTCTGCCAGCGCATGGAGGGGGACTACTACAACGTGATGGGCCTGCCCGTGTGCCGTCTGGGCGAAATATTGAAGAAAGCCATTCCCTGCGGAATGGAGGAGGAAGCATGAAGAATCTGTTCAGTACCAAGTTAAAAATCATCCTGGTGCTTACGGCCCTGGTTACGGCGGGCCTTTCCGTTATGGCAAGCCTGACCAACCAGAGTCTGCCGGACCTGATCGTCCAGGGCGCCATGACTCCCTTCCGGGCAGCGGCCACCAGCCTGACCAATACTGTGGAAAAATACTACAGCTATATGTTCCGATACGAGGCTCTGGAAGCGGAAAACCAGGTGCTGAAAAAACAGCTGTCCGAAATGGAGGATACGGCCCGTCAAGCCGATGCCACTACCCGTGAAAACGAGCGTCTGCGGAAGCTTAACAATCTGCTCAAGACCTACGAAACCTATACCATGCAGGATGCTTACATCATTGGCTGGAGCTCCACGGACTACACAAACGTGCTGACCATCAATAAGGGCACCAACGCAGGCATTGCCCTGAATATGTGTGCCGTTACCGCCAACGGCGAAGTGGTGGGCCTGGTAACCCAGGTGGGCCCCAACTACGCCGAGGTCAAGACCGTGCTGGACTCCACACTGGAAGTCTCCTCCACCATTTCCGACTCCGGCTACAACGGCATGGTAAAGGGCGGCTACATTGACGGCAGCGAAAAGTACCTGAAAATGAACTACCTGCCCTCCGCCGCCATCATCCGGAACAATCAGCAGGTGGTGACCTCCGGTTCCACCGTGTACCCCAGAGGCCTGATCGTGGGCTCCGTGGTGGATGCCGGTTTCGAGCAGACCGGCGTGGCCAAGTACGCCATTCTGAAAACCGCCGCAGACATCGACTCCCTGGAACAGATTTTCATCATCACCAATTACACCACGGATGAGGCCAGCAGCTCCGGCTCCACCGACACCACTGCCGCCACGGATGCCACCGACACCACGGCGGCCACGGAGTAAGGCCCATGGAAGAAAAACGGAAACGGCCCGCCTCCTCCAAAAATACCAAGAAAGGCCGCCCCGCCGGAAGCGCCGGGGATCAACGGCGCCCGCCGGCCAATACCAGGCGGCCCCGCCGTCGCCCCAAAAAGCGGCGGACCTCTACGCTGCAGGTCCTGATGGATGCCATCGCCCGGTATCGGGCGGAAAAAGAGGAATTCCGGCCGGATGCCCAGGAAAACGCCTTTTTAAAAGGCCTCCACTTTACCTACCAGCAGCGTATGAACCTGCTGCGCTGGGTGCTTTTGAGCCTGGTGTGCGTCCTGTGCCTGACTGTACAGGACTGCATTTTCAGCCGGTTCAAGCTCTGGGGCGCCACTACGGACCTGGGGGTAGCCGCCATTATCCTGATTGCCATTATGGAAGGCAGCGAGGTGGGCGGCCTCTTTGCCCTGATTGCCAGCGTGGTATACTTTTACTCCGGCTCTGCCCCTGGGGCCTACAGCGTAGCCCTCATCACCATTCCCTCCATTCTGTGTGCCCTTTTCCGTCAGAAATTCTGGCGGCGGGGCACCGGCTCTAACCTTTTGTGCAGCTGCATCGCCATGCTTACCTATGAAGTCGGCCTGTACATCACCGCCAGTATGATGGGCCTGACCAGGTGGGCCCGGGGAATGTACTTTCTGAAAACCGCCCTGTACAGCATTGTGCTGATGATCCCGCTGTACCGGCTCATCTACCGCATCGGACTGATAGGAGACCATGTATGGAACGATTAACCCGTATCCGGGCCGGAGCCCTGTTGGGGCTCTTCGGCCTATTAATGCTGCTATATGCCGCAAGGCTTTTTGACCTGCAGATTGTCAAGACAAACGGTAATACGGATAACACCACCCTGTACTCTACCGTTACCACCGTCCGTGCCGCCCGAGGCGACATTCTGGACCGGAACGGCAAGGTTCTGGTTGGCAACCGTGCTTCCTACGACCTGGTGTTCAACCACTTCGTTATCAAATCCGCAGATAACCGGAATGAGTACCTGTACACCCTGCTCAAAAAGTGCGACGAGCTGCAGGTATCCCACCAGGACCACCTGCCCGTGACCATGACCCGTCCCTTTACCTATACCCTGGACGACTATTCTACCGCCTGGCAGGGCTATTTCCAGGATTATATGATCGACTGCGGCTGGGACCCGGATATCACCGCCCCCCTGCTGATTGAGAAAATGCGGGACAGATATAAGATTCCCGATACCTGGACGGAGGAAGAAGCCCGGGCCGTTATCGGTCTGCGTTACGAATTTGACCTTCGCGGCGTATCCAGCCTGCCCAGCTACGTCTTCATCTCCGATGTATCCTCCGACAACCTGTCCGCCCTGCTGGAGCTGAACACCCCCGGCCTGATGGTCGAATCCTCCACCGTCCGGGAATACCACACCACCTACGGTGCCCACATCCTGGGCTACATGGGCGGCATGGACTCCAGAGACTGGGCCAAATACAAGGACCAGGGCTACGCCATGGATGCCCAGATCGGCCAGGCAGGCTTTGAGGAGGCCTTTGAAGAGTACCTCCACGGCATCGACGGCTCCCGTCTGGACAAGGTCACCAAGGAAGGCACCATCGTGTCCCAGGCCTACCTGAAAGACAAGGAGCCTGTGGCCGGAAACAACGTGGAAAGCACCATTGATATTTCCATCCAGAAGGTGGCCGAGGATGCTTTGGCCGAGGTCATGAAGAACATCACCAATCCCGAGGTCAATACGGAAATGGGCGAGCACACCGGCCTGGATGCCCAGGGTGCCGCCATCATCGTCATGAAGGTAAACACCGGCGAGATTCTGGCCTGCGCCAGCTACCCCACTTACAACCTGGCCACCCTGAATGAGGACTGGGCCGCCATCTCCAAGGATGACCTGAACCCCTTCTTTAACCGTGCCTTCGGCGCGACCTACGCCCCCGGCTCCACCTACAAGATGTGCACCCTGGTGGCCGCTATGGAAAATGTCTACGGTGCCACCAACCCAAAGGCCGGACAGCCCATTTACCAGCAGGGCGAGATCATCAAGGACACCGGCTACTTCAATAACGACTCCTTCCCGGACTTCCACCCCACCTGCCTGATTTGGACCGGCAGTAACTACTCTTACACCCACGGCGACCTGATTGCGGAGGATGCCCTGAAGGTTTCCTGCAACGTTTTCTTCTACGAACTGGGCGCCAGAATGACCATCGATATGCTGGACGAGACCGCTAAGGGCCTGGGTCTGGGCGAGCCCACCGGCATTGAGCTGGTAGAAAAGGTCGGCTGGCGAGCCAACGCCAAAAGTAAGGCCGCTTCCTATACCGGCATCGACGCCACCTGGAACGGCGGCGACCGAGTCCTGGCCGCCATCGGTCAGTCCGAGAACCGGTTTACGCCTCTGCAGCTAGCGATCTACGCCAGCACCCTGGCTACCCAGGGCACCCGGTACAAGGCCACCTTCCTGAACCGGGTCACCTCCTCCGACTACCGGACCCTGGTATACTCCAACAGCCCCCAGGTGGTCAGCAAGATGAATATCTCTGATGTAACCTACCAGACCTATACCGAAGGTATGCGCCGGGTGGTCACCATGCCCGGCGGCACCGCCAGAAAGTACTTCGGCGGCTGCGAGGACGCAGATGCCACCCAGTGGCCCAGCAACATCACCGTCTGCGCCAAGACCGGTACCGCCCAGCACTCCTCCGGCGGTTCTGACCACGGCGTCTTCGTGTGCTTTGCCCCCAGAGAGAATCCCCAGGTTGCCATTGCCATCTTCGGCGAAAAGGCCGCCCACGGCTCCTCCCTGGCCCCCGCCGCGGAACCTGTGCTGAAGGCCTACTTTGAAATGGTGTCCGCCAGCGAGGTTTACACCTACGAAAACCAGGTAAGCTGAGGCTTATATCTGCCCCCCCGCCGCTTTCTTGCGGCGGGGGATTTTCTATGCAAAAAACATCCCCTGCGTCTCGAAAGAAACGCAGGGGTGTAAGGAAAACATTTTAGGGTCAGTCAAACAGCTTGTCAAAGAAGCTTCGACCCTTAGGGGAATTGTTTTTTTCAAGGGAGCCGTCCAGCTTCCGCAGCAGCTCCTTTTGCTCCCGGGTGAGCTTGGTGGGGGTTTCTACCACCACGGTAAACCGCAGCGAGCCCCGGCGGCGGGAGTTGTTCAGCTCGGGGATACCCTTATCCCGGATGACGAACTCCTTGCCGGTCTGGGTGCCCTCGGGGATGGTGTAAGGCACGTTTCCTTCCAGGGTAGGCACCTGAATTTCAGCGCCCAGGGCAGCCTGGGTGAAGCTGATGGGCACGGCGCAGAGGATATCGTAGCCGTCCCGGACGAAGGTATCGTGGGGCTTTACCCGGATCTCCACCAGCACATCGCCGTTGGGTCCGCCGTTGGCGCCTACGCAGCCCTCGCCCCGGATGCGGACGGTCTGGCCGTTGTCCACACCGGCAGGAATCTTAACCTTAACCCGGTTGTTCCGGCGGACCTTGCCTTTGCCCCTACAGGTATTGCAGGGGGTTTTGATGATCTTACCGCGGCCGCCGCACTGGCTGCAGGTGGTGGCCGTCTGCATCCGCATACCCATAAAGCTCTGGACCACCTGCTCCTGGCCGGTACCGTGGCAGCGGGAGCAGGTCTCGATGTTGCCGTCGGCAGAGCCGGTGCCGTTACAGGCGGCGCAGTTTTCAATTCTGGGGGCGGTGACCTCCTTCTCGCAGCCGAAAGCCGCCTCCTCAAAGGTCAGCTCCAGCCGGGTCATCACATTCTCGCCACGGCGGGGGGCGTTCTGGCTGGCCCCGCGGGTGGAACCGCCGCCGCCGAAGAAATCACTGAAAATATCGCCAAAGCCGCCGAAGTCTCCAAATCCGGCCCCGCCGAAGCCTGCTCCGGCGTTGGGGTTAAAGTTGGGGTCCACTCCGGCAAAGCCGTAGGAATCGTAGCGGGAACGCTTATCGGCATCGGACAAAACCTCGTAGGCTTCGCCTACCTCCTTAAACTTTTCCTCAGCGGTCTTATCGCCGGGGTTCCGGTCCGGATGGTACTTCATCGCCAGCTTCCGGTAAGCCTTTTTTATGTCATCGGCACTGGCGCTTTTGTCTACGCCCAGCACCTCGTAATAGTCTCTTTTATTATCAGCCACGTTGATTCACCTCGAAAAATGCTTGTTTTGCGCAAACCGGTGCGTACACTGACGCAGCAATCCAAAAGCCGCATCCCCCTCCATGCAGGAGGGGGAAAGGGTCGCTTTCCTTCGGCATTCTAACGATTTGGGGGATTGCCACACCAGTCTGCGGACTGGTTCGCAATGACACTGTTTTACCCTGCGCACTGGTCCGCAATGACGCTTATATAGCACAGGAAGGGGCGGCGATGGGGCCGCCCCTTTTGTGGGTTTTATTAGTCCACAGTCTCGTAGTCGGCATCCACGACACCGTCATCGGGCTTCTGGCCGCCCTGAGCACCGGCCTGAGGGCCGTTCTGCGCGCCGCCGGCCTGCTGATACAGCTTCTCGGACACGGCGTAGAAAGCCTTCTGGACCTCGTCCGTAGCGGCCTTGATGGCCTCCACATCGGTGCCCTTGTTGACTTCCTTCAGGTGGTCCACAGCGGACTGGATCTTGGCCTTTTCGTCGGCAGAGATCTTGTCGCCCAGCTCACCCAGGGTCTTTTCGGTCTGGTAGGCAACCTGGTCCGCAGCGTTGTGGGCATCCACCTCGTCCTTCCGGGCCTTATCCTCGGCGGCGTACTGCTCAGCCTCGTGGACAGCCTTGTCGATGTCTTCCTTGCTCAGGTTGGTGGAAGCGGTGATGGAGATCTGCTGCTCCTTGCCGGTGCCCAGGTCCTTGGCGGAGACCTTTACGATGCCGTTGGCATCGATATCAAAGGTAACCTCAATCTGAGGCACGCCGCGGGGCGCGGGGGCAATACCGGTAAGCTGGAAGCGGCCCAGGGTCTTGTTGCCCGCAGCCATTTCCCGCTCGCCCTGAAGGACATGGACCTCAACGGAAGTCTGACCGTCCGCAGCGGTGGAGAACACCTGGCTCTTGTGGGTAGGAATGGTGGTGTTCCGGTCGATCAGCTTGGTGAACACGCCGCCCATGGTCTCAATGCCCAGGGACAGGGGGGTTACATCCAGCAGCAGGATGTCCTGCACATCGCCGGTGAGCACGCCGCCCTGAATGGCAGCGCCAACGGCCACGCACTCATCGGGGTTGATGCCCTTGAAGCCTTCGGAGCCGGTGATCTTCTTCACGGCTTCCTGAACGGCGGGGATACGGGTGGAGCCGCCAACCAGCAGGACCTTGTGCAGATCGGAAGCGGTCAGACCGGCATCGGACATAGCCTGACGGACAGGCTTCATGGTCCGCTCCACCAGGTCGGCAGTCAGCTCATTGAACTTTGCCCGGGTCAGGGTCACATCCAGGTGCTTAGGACCGGTGGCGTCGGCGGTGATATAGGGCAGGTTCACGTTGGTGCTGGTCATGCCGGACAGCTCAATCTTGGCCTTCTCGGCAGCTTCCTTCAAACGCTGCATAGCGACCTTATCATTGGACAGGTCGATGCCCTCAGCCTTCTTGAACTCGGCAACCAGGTAGTCCATAATTCTCTGGTCGAAGTCGTCGCCGCCCAGGTGGGTATCACCGGCGGTAGCCAGGACCTCAATAACACCGTCGCCAATGTCCAGGATGGACACATCGAAGGTGCCGCCGCCCAGGTCGTAAACCATGATCTTCTGCTCGGATTCCTTATCCAGGCCGTAAGCCAGAGCAGCTGCGGTAGGCTCGTTGATAATCCGCTTTACATCCAGACCGGCGATCTTGCCGGCGTCCTTGGTGGCCTGACGCTGAGCGTCGCTGAAGTAGGCAGGGACGGTAATAACCGCCTCGGTGACGGGCTGGCCCAGATAGGCCTCGGCGTCAGCCTTCAGCTTCTGCAGAATCATGGCGCTGATTTCCTGGGGGCTGTACTTCTTGCCGTTCAGCTCCACATGATAATCCTCGCCCATGTGACGCTTGATGGAAGAGACGGTGCGCTCGGCGTTGGTAACCGCCTGACGCTTTGCCACCTGACCCACCATACGCTCGCCGGTCTTGGAGAAGGCCACGACGGAAGGTGTGGTGCGGGCACCCTCAGCGTTGGGGATAACGACGGGCTCGCCGCCTTCCAGAACGGCTACACAGGAATTGGTAGTACCAAGGTCAATACCGATAATCTTACTCATAATGTTTTCCTCCTATATATTAAGCAAAGAATATATGATCTTAATTGGCCACCTGGACCATGGCGAAGCGGACGATCTTATCGCCCACCTTAAAGCCCTTCTGGAATACCTGGGCGATTACATTCTCTCCCAGGGACTCGTCCTCCACGTGCATCACCGCATTATGAAGGTTGGGATCGAAGGCATCGCCTACGGCTCCGAAAATCTCCACACCCAGGCCGGTAAAGATCTTTACCAGCTCGTTCATGGTGAGCTCTACGCCCTTTTTATAGGCGGTGTCCTCGGTGGGCTGGTTCAGGGCCCGTTCCAGGTTGTCGTATATGGGAAGCAGCTTCACGATGGCGTCTGCCTTGCCGTTTCCGTAAGAGGCTTCCTTTTCCTTTACGGTGCGCTTGCGGAAGTTGTCAAACTCCGCTGCCAGGCGCAGATAGCTGTCGTGCTCTGCATTGTACTTTTCTTCAAAGGGATTCTTTTCTTCGGCTGCCTCCTGGGGCTGGGCGGCCTCGGTGGCTTCCGTTTCCGCAGGGGTAACTTCTTCGGTCTCGGGCTGCTTTTCAGTTTCTTCCTTCTTGGCCACTTCTATTCCTCCTTATGATCGTCAGCTTCATCCGTCCCCTGGGGAAGCTGCTTGGTTTCCGGTTTCGCGAAGGCCTTGCTCAGGCTCTCGGCGAAGTATGTGAGTCTT
Source organism: uncultured Oscillospiraceae bacterium (assembly GCA_934565415.1). GTDB lineage: Bacteria > Bacillota > Clostridia > Oscillospirales > Oscillospiraceae > Faecousia. Next base: position 8,118 of record CAKTHQ010000031.1, on the reverse strand, counting down.
GCCGTGACCTTGGCGTAATCCATCCGGGTAGGGCCGACCACACCGATCATCCCCTGCATCCCGTCGCCAATGTCAAACTTGGTCATCACCACGCTGGAATCCTTCAGTTCCTGGGCCACGTTTTCCGGGCCTACCAGAACCTTGGTGCCGTTCTCGCTCTGCATGATGGCAGGCAGGTTTGTGAGGGCGTCTTCATCGATGGACTCCAATACCTTTTGGGCCTTGTCCACATCCCGATATTCGGGAAGTCCCAGGAGCCTGGCCTGACCGGCCACCGCCACATCGGTGCTGCCCTGACGCTTTAGTACATCCGTGGTAAAGTCCACGATGATGGGCACCAGGCCGGCCCCGTTTCCGGCGGACCGCATGACCTTGTTTAATAGGTCTCCCGTAAAATCATCGGCTTCCAAATCCGTCATGGCACTGTTGAGCACCGCGCTCAGAAGCTTCAGATCAGCTTCTTCCAAAGGCACCGGCAGCCGGATGAGCTTATTGACCACCTCTTCGTTGCTCAGCATCACCACCAGGATGACGCTTCCCTGCCCTGCCAGAATCAGGTCGTACCGTTTCACGGTGGCGCCCCGGCTCCTGGCGGCGGCGGAAATGGCAGGAAGATCGGTAGCCTGGGATACCAGCTTTGCCACCTTCTCCATCAGCTTATCCACCTGCTGTACCTTTTCCTCGATGGCACTGGAAATGGATTTGGTCTCGTCTACACTCAGCCGGTAATCCATCATCAGTTCATCTACATACAGCCGGTAGCCCGCCGGGGAAGGAACCCGCCCCGCACTGGTGTGGGGCTGCTCCAGGTATCCCATGGCCGTTAAGTCAGCCATTTCGTTTCGGATGGTGGCAGAGGAATAATTCATGTCCGGCAGTTCCGTAATCGCCTTGGAGCCCACAGGCTCCGCAGTCCGGATGTACAAATCCACCACGCTGCGCAGGACCTTTTTCTTTCGGTCGGTCAGCTCCATGTTCATTCCCCCTTTAGCACTCCGTCTACCTGAGTGCTAAGCAAACTATACCACCGAGTGCCAATCTTGTCAAGGGCGGAATGTGAACTCTTTTTGAATTTTATATTTTATTTTCCCAAGGAAAAAGGCCTCCTCCGTTTTTCCCGGAGAAGGCCCCTGCTTTTCTCAGAACGTAACCGTAATCTTGGTTCCCCGGTCCAGCTCGGACTGGAGGTCTATCTGTGCATCGTGAATCTGCGCAATGTGCTTGACGATGGCAAGTCCCAGACCGGTGCCGCCGGTTTCCCGGGAGCGGCTCTTATCCACCCGGTAAAAGCGCTCGAAAACCCGCTCCCGGGCATCCTTGGGGATGCCGATGCCGTTGTCCTCTACGGTGAGCACCGCCTTGCCGCTGAGCTGCTTAACGGTAACCTGCACATAGCCTCCCTCCCGGTTGTAGCGGATGGCGTTCTGAATCAGATTTTCCATCAATTCCTTCAGCAGTTCCCGGTCACCCGTAACTTCGGCCTCCCGGCCGAAGCACTGGAGCCGCACCTTCCGGCTGTCGGCCAGAACCCGGAGATTCTGGCAAACCTCCCGGGCCAGGGAAAACAGCTCTACCGGCTGCAGCTGGGTAGGCGAATCGGAATCATCCAGCTCCGAAAGCTGTAGAATATCATTGATAAGGCTTAAAAGCCTTGCGGCATTTTTCCGGATTTCCCCTGCAAAGCGAATCTGCTGCTCCTCGTCCACCATTTTGTTTTCAATCAGCTCGGCATAGCCGGAAATGGCGGTGAGGGGGGTTTTGAGTTCGTGAGAAACGTTGGCGGTAAAGTCCTGGCGGCTCTTGGCGGCAGCCAGGATTTTTTCATGCTGGGACCGGATTTTGTGGGCGAAGGGCTCCAGCTCCCGGTAGACGCTGACGCTGCCCGGCTCGTCCAGGTGCTCGGCCATCTGGTCGATGGGCGCAATGAGCTGGGCGGTAAGCAGGTGCCCCAGCAGCAGACACGCCGCAAAAATCACCAGGGCAGTGACAAATACCACCGGCCCCGCCGCCATAAAGACGCTCTGCATACTCCTTGCCTGGGTTGCCAGCCGGAGAACCGTGCCGTCAGATAGCCTCAGGGCATAGTAGAAGGTATTCATATTCAACGTGTCGGACCGGCGGACGGTCTCCCCGGAGCCAAACTCCAGAGCCTCCTGGATCTCCGGCCGATCCGCATGGTTGGGAAGGGTATCCGCCTGGGCCTCGTTATCATACAGCACTCTGCCGTCGGGGGCCACCCAGGTCACCCGCAGTTCCCCCTGGGGCAGAGTGGGCAGTGCTTCCACATCAAAAACCTTTGCGGCAGACAGCATCTGCCCCGTAATGCGCAGGTCCTTCCGTACCTGCTGCTGGAACAGGTCGTAATATACCCGGGTGACCCCCAGCGTGGTAAGTATCAACGCCACCAGAGACACCAGGGCCAGCCGGAGGTTGATCTTCTGCTTCATAGGTCCTCCTCCGGAGCGCTCTGCAATACATAGCCCACATTCCGCACGGTGCCGATCTGGCGGCCGCAGGCCCCCAGCTTCTGCCGCAGGGTCTTGATGTGCATATCCACGGTACGGGTCTCCCCTTCGAACTCTGTTCCCCAGACAAAGCGCATAATGCTCTCCCGGGACAAAACCATTTCCGCATTAATCATCAGGTATCGCAGAAGCTCGTATTCCTTGAATGTCAGCTCCACCGCTTTCTCATCGGCCAGAACCGTATGCCGGTCGTGGTCCAATTGGATGCGTCCGACTTTGAGCTGCTTGCTTCCCTCCTCCCGGGTCCGGCGCAGCAGAGCCTTCACCCGGCTCAGCAGCTCCATAACGGAAAAGGGCTTTTTGATATAGTCGTCCGCCCCGTCGTCCAGACCTTTGACCATATCCATTTCGGAGGTCTTGGCGGTAACCATGATCACGGGCAGCTTTTTGGTGACGGTATTGGCACGGAGGCGGCGGACGATGTCACAGCCGTTTTCGTCCGGCAGCATTACATCCAGCAGCACCAGGTCCGGCAGCAGCGCCTCCAGGCTCTTGTAAAAGTCGGAGGCCCGTGCAAAATCCTTTACCATATAATTGCTGTTTTTCAGGGCGATGGTCTCAATCTCCCGGATGTTGTCATCGTCCTCTACAATATAAATCAGGGCCATTTTCAGTCTCTCCTTTTGGGTCAGGGCAGTAGGTAGGTTTTCTTCAGCTTGTTGTACTCCTCCCGGAACCAGGGGTCTGCGCCCTTGGTGGTGAGGTTCAGGTATTCGTGGGTTTCAAATTCGTCGGCATGGACCTCAATCAGGCACACCGCCACATTGGAGCAGTGGTCCGATACCCGCTCGTAGCCCGTCAGAATATCCTCCAGAATCAGTCCCGCTTCCAAAGAGCAGGTACCCTTCCGGAGCCGCTCGATGTGGCGCTGGCGCATTTCGATGCTCAGCTTGTCAATCACCTCTTCCAGAGGCTCCACCCCCCGGGCCCGCTGGGTATCGTCGGCGGCAAACACGCTGACGGTCAGGTCCAGGATGTCGCTGACGGCCCGGCCATAAACGCCAAGCTCCTTCCGGCTCTCCTGGGACAGGGCCAGCCCCTTGTCGCTCAGCTCCTTGGCCGACTCCACCACGTTGATGGCATGGTCCGAAATCCGTTCAAAGTCGTTGATACAGTGCAGGAGGATGGACAGGGTCCGGCTGTCCTGCTTGTTCAGGTCCCGGGCGGAAAGCTTGACCAGGTAGGTGCCCAAAATATCCTCGTAGCTGTCGGCCTCCTGCTCCATGGCAATGACGGCCTCCATTCCCTTTTCGCTGTAGTCATCCAGGACCTCCATGGCCTGCTGGAAGGAATTCCGGGACAGATCTGCCATCTGGATTACGGCATCCCGGCACAGTCCCATGGCAAAGGAGGGCCGGTCCAAAAAGCGCTCGTCCAGGGCCTGCAGGGCTGCGGGAAGGCCCTTGGCTTCCTCGGCCTTGCCGTCGGGTATGGTCAGGATGGCCAGCTTTACCAGCACATCGGAGAAGGGGAAGAGAATGATCGTGCAGCCAATGTTAAACAGGCTGTGGATAACGGCAATATCCGCCGCAGTGGCAGACATTTCCAGGAACGCAAAGGGGAAGAACAGATTCCAGGTATAGAATACCACAGTAAAGAGCAAAGTGCCAACCAAATTAAAATAAAGATGGATGAGGCTGGCCCGGCGGGCATTTTTGCTGGCTCCAATGGAGGACAGCAGCGCTGTTACGCAGGTACCGATGTTCTGGCCCATGATGATGGGAATGGCGGTGCCAAAGCTCACCGCGCCGGTAACGCACAGGGCCTGCAAAATGCCCACGGAAGCGGAGGAGGACTGAATCACGGCTGTTAAGAGCGCACCGGCGGCCATGCCCAGGATGGGATTGGAGAAGGCCGTCAGGATGCTGGTAAAGGACTCGTTCTTGGAAAGGGGAGAAACGGCGTCACTCATGGTATTCATGCCGTACATCAGAACGGCAAAGCCCACCAGGATATTGCCGATGTTTTTCCGCTTGTCACTCTTTCCGGCGGTCATGGTCAGAATCACACCGATGGCAGCCAGCACCGGCGAAAAGGAGCTGGGCTTTAAGAGCTTTAAGAAAATGTTGCTGCCCTCAATACCCACCAGGGACAATAGCCAGGAGGTTACCGTGGTGCCAATGTTGGCGCCCATAATGATGCCCACGGCCTGGGTCAGGTTCATAATACCGGAATTGACAAAGCCTACAACCATAACGGTGGTAGCGGAAGAGGACTGGATCACCGCCGTTACCAGCAGGCCCAGCAGTACCGCCATAATTTTCTTTTTGGTCAGCTTCTCCAGAATTTGCTCCAGCCGGCCCCCGGAGAGCATAACCAGCCCATCCCCCATGGCGGACATACCGAATAAAAACAGTGCCAGACCGCCGATCAAATTGAGTACCCCAAAAATATCCATAACTTTTCCCCTTTTTCTTTCCGGGATGGTTGTCTGTCATTGCGAGCCGGTGCGCACACCGGCGTGGCAATCCCCCGGATTTTCATAGCACCCGGTTTTGGGCTTCCATTCCCTGTTGTTCTTTACACAGTTTAAGATCCCCCCGTAAAACCTGAATTGTAAGTTGTGTAAAGGCAATGTAAAATTTACAGACTTTACGTTCTTTTTACGGTTGCGCCGTTGCGGCTTTTACCCGGGAGCATTATGCTCCCAGAAAAAAGGAGGCAGAAGCCATGAAATATATCTGGAATTGGATCGATGGAAAAGATATGACGGTAGAACGGAAATACACCCTTTGCCTGTGGGTCGTCGGGGCACTGCTGGCGGCGGCCGGCGCCGTTCTCTACGCCGTTTTGAATCTGGCTGCCCGGCTGGACGCCGAATGGCTGCTGATTCTCACCGGCTGGCCCGTTCTCATCAGTTGGGTAGGCATCTTCCTGTACGGCTGCCGCCACCCCTTCCACAGCGGCAAATAAACCTGCGGCACCCCTCAGTCCCTGTTAAAGTACATGATTTTTGCAAAAAAATCCGGCATTTTCCCTGAAAATTTGTGAGCCCCTCAAAAACTCGTTCTCCGTTTTTTCTCCGATTTTTTCAATATACGGCCACTGTGCTTGACTTTTCTGCGCATAACCGCTATAATGTACAAATGTGGTGTTACGATGTTTATCGAAAAACGCCGGGAGATATGCGAAACGGTGCATACAGGCAGAGGATCCCTGCTTTGCCCGTATGCCGAAACGGGGATTTTGAAAAAGGGAGGAACGCAATGCCGGAAAATCTGCTGTCCAGATATATTGGGACAAAAGAAGCATCCGACCTCTGGGGCTACCCCCAGAATACCATCAGCCGCTGGTGCCAGCAGGGGAAAATCCCCGGGGCCCAGCAAACCGCACCCTGCAGTCCCTGGCTCATCCCAAGGGATGCCGACTGCCCCAGGGTCAAAATAAGAAAGCACAGCCCCATGGAGTAAGTCCTTCCATGGGGCCGTGCTTTTACTTGTGCCTGTTCAGAACGTATCGGTATACCCCGCCAATACCAAAAGGGTATTGTAAACCCCATCGATGTGGCTGCGCTCGTAGCCATGGGAGGCGTACACACCGGCGCCGATGAGGCCGTGGCGAATATCATTTCCTGCCCGCAGGGTGGCTTCCACATCGGAGCCGTAGTGGGGGTACACATCCACGGCGTAGTCCGCCCCCGTCTTCCGGGCGGCCTCGATCAGGCCGGACACCACCTCGTAGCAGTAAGGGCCGCCGGAATCCTTGGCGCAGATGCTCACCTGCCGCTCGGTGCAGCTCAGGCCCTCGCCGACGCAGCCCATATCTACGGAAATGGCCTCCGTTACCCCCGCGGGCACCGAGGCGCTGCCGCCGTGGCCCACCTCTTCATATACGGTAACATGGGCATAGAGCTTCCGCTTGGGAGTAATGCGGTTGTCCTTCAGGTATTTGGCAAAGCCCAGCAGAATGCCCACGGACAGCTTGTCGTCCAGGAACCGACTTTTTAGGTACCCGGAAGCAGTTCGCCGGATCCTGGGGTCAAAGCAGACAATATCCCCCACGGAAATCCCCAGCGCCTTCGTTTCCTCGGTGGAAGAGACGGGCTCGTCCAATACCACCTCCAGGGTATCAAAGCTGCGCTTGGTGTCGCTGTAGTCCCCATTCACATGAATGGATGCGTTGCTCAATTGGGCGGTTCCCTCGTAAATTTTTCCGGCCCGGGTATGGACCTTTACATTTTCCGCCTCGGCATTGTTGGCATTCATGCCGCCTAAGGGGGTCAGCTTCAGCCGCCCATTTCCCTTAATCTGGCAGACCATAGCCCCCAGGGTATCGGCGTGGGCTTCCAGTAAAAGGCCGTCTTCTTCGTTTTCTCCGCCCAGGCAGGCCAGTACCCCACCCTTTCGGGTTATTTCCGCAGTGCAGCCCAGAGCCTCAAAGGCTTCCTTTACCCAGCGGGCAGCACCCGCGGTAAAGCCGGAGGGAGAATCCACCCCCAGCAGCCGGGCAGTCTGCTCCCAGGCAAAATCGGCATAATCTTTCTCAAGCATCATAAGTTCCTCCTAACAGGATGTAGTGCCATACACCGGCAATCTCCCGCATAAAGTGGTTGATCTTCTGCCCCCAGCGGGAAGTGGGCGCAGGAATGCCTACAAATTCCACCCCGGCCTTCTTGGTAAACAGGCTGGCCCGGAACAGGTGGTATTCGCTGGACAGCACTCCCAGCCGGGTAGGACGACTCCCGGTGGTATTTTCAATCAGATCCAGGGCAAAGTGGATGTTTTCCCAGGTGGATTTTGCCTTATCCTCTTCCCAGATCCGGTCCGGCTCTATGCCCAGGTTTACAAGCTCCCGCTTCATGCAGGCAGCCTCCGTCTCCGGCTCGTCCTCGCCCTGGCCTCCGGAAACCACGGCGATTGTCTCCGGATGCTCCGCTAAATAATCTGCCGCAGCATAAATCCGGTCCCACAGGGAAATGGATGGCCCCCAGTCCCTTACCTTGGCCCCCAGCACCAGCACATAGTCCACCTGCTCGTTGGGAGAGCCAAAGCTGGCATGGATAATCAGCCCCTCCGTTACGGCGCACACCAGAATCCCCAGCCCTACAAGGACGCTGACCACCCGGGTAACGATTTTTCCAAAGGCGGGAAACCGGAGGCTGACAAAAGGCATCAGCGTATAAAACAAAATCAGCCCGACTACCGCCAGACACACCAGCGCCGAAAAATCGTAGCCCACCAGTACATATTTACACAAAAAACCCAGCACTCCCACCGGCACGCACAGCAGCAGCGGCCAGAGGGCATGATGCATTCTGTCTCTCAAAAAAACACCTCCATCGCATTTTTCCCTATCCTACCACATCCCCCAATGAAAAGCAACCGGCACCCACCGGCTCCTTCCCCTTTTCGCCGGAATTTTAAAAAAAGCCTTGACAAACCAGCCAATCTCATGTATAATGCGTCGTGTTCCGGTTACGGAGGCTTAGCTCAGCTGGTTAGAGCGCATGCTTCACACGCATGAGGTCACAGGTTCGAGTCCCGTAGTCTCCACCAAGACAAAGAAATCCGAACTTCTTCCCTGTGGGGGATGGGTTCGGGTTTCTTGTTTTTGTTAGGGACATTACATATTGATACCTGTGTACTATAGTCGA
>CAKTHQ010000030.1 GCA_934565415.1 uncultured Oscillospiraceae bacterium | reverse complement strand
TACGAGCATCCCGAGGCGGATTTCCTGGATATGGCCATGCGGTTTGTGGACATCCGCAAGCGGGTATATACCTTCCCCAAGATGGGTGAAAAGGCCTACTTTGTGGCCATTCCCACCTCCGCCGGTACCGGCTCCGAGGTGACCCCCTTCGCCGTAATTACCGATGAGCAGACCGGCGTCAAGTACCCCCTGGCGGACTATGAGCTGCTGCCCAAGATGGCCATTGTGGATGCGGACATGATGATGAACGCCCCCAAGGGGCTCACCGCCGCCTCCGGCATCGATGCCGTAACCCACGCCCTGGAAGCCTACGCCTCCGTTATGGCCACGGACTACACCGACGGCCTGGCCCTGCGGAGTCTGAAGCTGATCTTCGCCAATCTGCCCGACGCCTACAACCTGGGTGCCGCCGCACCCAGAGCCAGAGAGAATATGGCAAACGCCGCCTGTATGGCCGGTATGGCCTTTGCCAATGCCTTTTTGGGTGTGTGCCATTCTATGGCCCATAAGCTGGGTGCCTTCCACCACCTGCCCCACGGCATTGCCAACGCCCTGCTCATCCGGCAGGTCCTGCGGTTCAACGCTGCGGAAGTCCCCGCCAAGATGGGCACCTTCTCCCAGTACGACCATCCCCACGCCCTGGCCCGCTACGCCGAGGTAGCCGACTACCTGCACCTGGGCGGCAATACCGACGAAGAGAAGCTGGAAAACCTGATTTCCGCGATTACGGAGCTGATGCACAAGGTGGGCATCAAGGACACCATTGCCGAGTACGGCGTCAAAGAAGAGGACTTCCTGTCCCGCCTGGATGAGATGGTGGAGCAGGCCTTCGACGACCAGTGCACCGGCGCCAACCCCCGGTATCCCCTGATGAAGGAACTCAAGGAAATGTACCTGAATGCCTATTACGGGAAGTAATTTACGCAAAGAGCTTTACCCCCTCCGGATGTTCAGTCCGGAGGGGGATGTTTTTGAAAAAAAATTTTTACCCGCCTGCAACATTTTCCCTTTCCCATCTGTATACCGGATAGAACGGCAAGAAGCTCTGAGCGTTTCCGGCTGCACCATAACCTTAAAGGGAAACGATGACGGCTGCAGCCTGGCCACCTGGACGGACGGTACCTATGCCTACTCCATCAGTGTTGCAAGCCCCATTTCCGGGGAGGCTTTCCGCAGCTTGCTGGAACGGAATTTTTAGCCGCCAACCGGCTGCCCTATTGAAAAAATGCTCCTTCCGGAGTAAAATGGTTTTAAATCATTTCCGGAAGGAGCAGCATTATGAAAAGCTATCTGATTCAGGACACCACCCAGGAGGAGCGCCGCAGAATCGTAGAGGAATCCCTCGGGCTTCTGGGGGGCTGCGACGAGTGCAGCGGCGGGCTGGCGGATATGTACGACGATTACATTTTCGGCAAACGGGAGCTGGCGGAAATCACCATGTCCTTCCGAATCGGCTTCACTTCCGCCATGAATGGCCCCCAGCGCTCCGGCTGCGGATACTAGGGGGCTTTGCTTTGCAAAGGCCCCGAAAAATCCGTCCTTCGAACGGGTGAAATCCACTGCCGTGGGTGAAGTCCCTTCGGGCTGAAATCCGCCTGCGGCGGGAGAGAGGACAGCAATGGGATCTTTGCTTTGCAAAGATCCCAACATACTTTGTATAGCACTTTTCTTTGCCAAAATCCATTGTGGGTGTATCCAATTTTGTGCTCGCTTTTTTAGGGAATATCCCATCTTGCAAAACGGGAAAAGATGGGATAAGATAAAGGCACAAAAGGAGTGAGTCCAATGTACTAAGCAGTCACCCCAGAAAACTACGGAAAGTGTGAGTCCCATGTACTGAGTAGTCACCCCCAAGAATCTGTAGAAAGTAGAGGTTATGTAAATGGCAGAACCCAAGCCGGAAGAGAAATGACCCTTGGTCTTCGAGAAGTCAGAAGATCAAGGGTCATTTCTTTTTTTGCTTTGGGGACAGCTGACTGCCCCCCTATTGTTCTTTTACGCTTCCTCCGGCTGGAACATGGGCTTAATCCGGTTCTTGTACAGCTTGGCAAAGAGCAATGCGGTCACCGTGGCCGAGGCTACCTCCGCAATGGGGAAGGACCACCACACATTGTCCACATTCCCGGTCAGGCTCAAGAGGTATGCCACCGGCAGAAGCACCAGCAGCTGACGGCACAGGGAGACAATGGTAGAGTAGCTGCCCTTGCCCAGGGCCTGGAAGGAGGCGGACAGGCTGATGCAAATGGCCGCCACCGGGAAGGGCAGGCCCAGAATCCGCAAAGCCCGGGTGCCAATGGCCAGGAAATCGTCGCTGGGATTGAACAAGCCCAGCAGCACCTGGGGCGCAAAAAGGAAAGCGCACATCCCGACAATCATAATGCAGATGGCAACCACCGTGGCCAGCTTCAGGGTATGCATAATCCGCTTGGGCTTCCGGGCGCCGTAGTTGTAGGCCATAATGGAAATGGTGGCGTTGTTGATACCGAACAGGGGCATACAGAACAGGCTTTGGAGCTTAAAGTAGATGCCAAATACACCGGTGGCCGTCTCGTGGAAGCCCTGGAGGATCTGGTTGATGCCAAAGTTCATCACAGAGCCGATGCCGTTCATAATGACGGAGGGAATGCCCACGGACAGCACCGGCTGGATGGTATGCCACTTGGGCCGCATATACTTAAAATGGAGCTGGATATCGGGGTTGTGCCGCAGGTTCAGGTAGATGCCCAGCAGGGCCCCCACGCTCTGGCCCAGTACCGTGGCCACGGCGGCACCGGCAATGCCCATCTTGGGCATTCCCCACCAGCCGTGGATAAACACGGGGTCCAGAATGATATTGATAATGGCGCCGGTACCCTGCAGAATCATGGTCTGCACCGCCCGGCCGGTGGCCTGGAGCAGCCGCTCACACAGCACCTGGATGAAAATGCCGATGGTAAAAATGCAGCAGATACTGGTATAGGCAATGCCGCCCTCCACCGTTTCCGTCACCGTGGACTGCATTTCATAATAGGGCCGTACGCCAAAGAAGCCGAACAGCATAAAAAGCACCGTAACCACCAGCATCAGGAACACGCCGTTTCCGGCGGCCCAATTGGCGCTCTCCTGGTCCTTTCTTCCCAGGCTCTGGGAAAGCAGCGCATTCACGCCTACGCCCACACCTACCGCAAAGCCAATCTGTAAATTCTGCACCGGGAAGGCCAGGCTCAGGGCCGTCACGGCGCTTTCGGATACCTGGGACACATAGATGCTGTCCACAATGTTGTACAGGGCCTGGACCAGCATGGAGATGATCATGGGCAGGGCCATGTTTACCAGCAGCTTGCCTACGGGCATAACGCCCATTTTATTCTCTTTCAAGGTTTCTGTTTGCATACTATTTCCTTTCTTCTGGGCTCTCTTCGCATACCGATCCAGTATATATGATAATGCCTCTGTTTGCAACAGAATTTTTCAAAAAAGGCGGGAAATAATATACAAAAAATTCAACTTTTTCCGGGAAGTTTTCCGCTGTAGTAGTTATCCAGGAACCGGAGTCTGTCCCGGAGAAACCGGGACACGGTTTTTTCCGAGCCGATGTACAGCCCCCACTTTGCCGCGTCCCGGGCCAGGGCGCCGCTGGCGTTCAGTTCCCCTTCGATGCTTTCCAGCAGCTGCTCCATGTGCGCCTCCGACAGCAGCCCCTGCCGCAGAGCCTGACTTTCCTCCTGGGAAAAGGGCGAATACTTTGCCTCGTAGCTCCCCTGCCGTCACGGTAATGGGGCTGCCGGCCTTTAGTAAAATCTGGCCCTTTTGCAGGTTCAGATATTTCCGGTCCACCCGGCAGCGGCGGCTCCACCGGCAATTTTGGTATATTGCAGCCGGAAAAGCACTGCGTAAATGTAAAAGGCCGCAATCAGCGTCAGTGCCAGCAGCTTTCCTGCACTTTCCCGATCCACCACCAGGTAAAACAGCGCCGCCAGGGTAACCGTCAAAAGCCCCAATTCAAACAGGTAGTACCAGGGCAGGGCCGGAATTGCCCTTTGCAGCAAGGCCAGCAGCTTCCCGAGAAGCGGATGAATATACACCAGCAGCCCCTGGAGACTGCCGTAGTAGCCGTAAACAAGCCCCGCCATAATGGTATCGTCGTTGGTATCGTATACCAACACACCCAGCAGCCAAAAGGCCGCCATAACAGCCAAAGCCCCCGCAAAAGAGGCAAGCCCCTTGTGCCGGCGAAGAAAGGCACATGATGTATGGCGCAGCATAAAAGCCTCCTTTTTGTACATTTTCGTTAGCGTGCGCGAACTGTTTTTAAGCAATCGAACATTTTTCCTTTTATATAGATAGTTTATGCCAAAATATCCATAATTTATAAAGTATTTATTAAATTTTATTTTCGGGCAAAAATGGCCCTGTGCTCAAAAAGCAGCACAGGGCCATTTTTATATGTATAAAAACGCCGCCGCACATTGTGCGGCGGCGCAGGGAAAACCAAGTCCTTACAGGTACTTCTTCATTCCTTCGGAAGCGGTCTCGGGGTCGGCGGAGATGGTCATGGTGATCTCCATGTTGTTCTCCTTGGCAAACTTTGCCACCCAATCCACAAAGGCCTCATTGGCAGCCTGGTCCTGACCGATGGTCTTGTACAGGTTGTCGATGAACACGTTGGTAATATCAAAGTTGCCTGCATGCAGGCCGCTCAGGAAGCCCTTCAGCATCTCGGGAGAGCTGATGCCATATTCCTGGGAGTCTACCAGACGAACCTTGTAAGTAAGATCATAGGTCAGCTTTTTGCCATACTCAATGCAAACCACATCACCGTGGGCATCGGCAACGGCAGCGTTGATGGCCTCGATCATCTTTTTGGTCTTTCCGGAGCCCTTCAGGCCCATAATAACATGAATCATAGGAATTTCCTCCTTTGCTATACCAAAATGGATTTGGCTTGGTATCATTCTACCAGCAATCCCCTATTTTTGCAATAGGGAATTTTACATAAAGATAAAAAAGAGGCGGTAAGCCCCGAATTCAAAAAAAGGGCTGTTGCAAAAACGAGTTTTTGCAACAGCTCCCGGATTTTCATATCAGGTCATCTGTTCCGGGTGGAACACCTCGTCGAAGCGCTCTTCTGTCAGAAAGCCCAGCCTGACGCAGGCTTCTTTCAGGGAAATGTTTTCCTTGTAGGCAAGCTTGGCGGTTTTGGCAGCGTTTTCGTAGCCGATGTAGGGGTTCAGGGCCGTCACCAGCATCAGGGAATTGTGCAGGTTGTGGTCCATCTTCTCCTTATTGGCCCGGATACCGCTGACGCAGCGGTCGTGGAAGGAGGTCATAGCCTGGGCCAGGAGCCGGGCAGACTGCAAAAAGTTATAGGCCAGCACCGGCATGAACACATTCAGCTCAAAGTTTCCCTGGCTGGCGGCCATAGAAACGGCGGTATCGTTGCCCATGACCTGGACCGCCACCATGGTTACCGCCTCGCACTGGGTGGGATTTACCTTGCCGGGCATGATAGAGGAACCGGGTTCATTTTCCGGGATGAAAATTTCTCCCAGGCCGTCCCGGGGGCCGGAGGCCAGCCAGCGGATGTCGTTGGCAATCTTCATCAGGTCCGCCGCCAGAGCCTTTAATGCCCCATGGGCAAAGACCAGTTCATCCTTGGAGGTCAGGGCATGGAACTTATTGGGGGCGGTGACAAATTTCTTCCCCGTCAGCGCGGATACCTTCTCCGCAACCAGAGTATCAAACCCCTTGGGGGCGTTCAGGCCGGTACCCACGGCGGTGCCGCCCAGGGCCAGCTCCCGCAGGGGGTCCAGGGTCAGCTCGATCAGGGCCTTGTCCCGCTCCAGGCTGGTCCGCCAGCCGGAAATTTCCTGGGAGAAGGCAATGGGGGTGGCATCCTGCAAATGGGTCCGGCCGGATTTGACGATACCTTCATTTTCCCGTTCCAACCGGGCAAAGGCACGGGTCAGCAGACCGATGGCCGGGAGCACCTGCTCTTCCAGGCACAGTACCGCCGCAATGTGCATGGCCGTGGGGAAGGTATCGTTGGAGGACTGGGACATATTCACATCGTCATTGGGGTGCAGCAGCTTTTTCCCCGCGATGGCATTGCCCCGGCCTGCGATGACCTCGTTGGCGTTCATATTGGACTGGGTGCCGGAGCCGGTCTGCCAGACCACCAGGGGGAAGTTATCGGAAAGCGCCCCGGAAATCACCTCGTCCGCAGCCTTTTCGATGGCGTCCAGCTTTTCTTTCGTCATTTTCTCCGGCCGAAGATAGGCATTTGCCTGGGCCGCCGCCTTTTTGAGAATGCCGAAGGCGTGGATAATTTCCGCAGGCATGGTTTCTAAGCCTACGCCGATGGGGAAATTCTCATGGGAACGCTGGGTCTGGGCCCCCCAGTATTTGTCTGCGGGCACCCGCATTTCGCCCATAGAATCGTGCTCAATCCGATAGTCCATAGTGTCCTCCTGGGTTTTCTTTTCAATATACACGCCTTGCCCGCCGCTGTCAACGGCGGTTTTCCCTTTACTTTCCGGCACTCCTGGGGTAAAATAGAGGAAACCACTGTACCCTAGGAGGAATGGGACTATGTTTGACAATCCCAGAAAGGAATTGGAAAAGCTCCAGCAGGAGCTTTTGGCCGCAGAAGCGGAACAGGACGAAGAAGACGCCCAGGAAGAGGAAGATTACGAAGCACCCATGGAATGGGACGATGACGACCGGGAGCCTCTGTCCCGCAGCTATACGGACTCCATGGACGATACCCTGATCTGGCAAAATAACGAGCCATTGGATGAGGAACCCCCGGAAGAGCCGCCGGAAAAGCCGGAAAAGAAGCACTATATCGGCCTGAAATTCGCCATTGCCCTGGAGCTATTGGGCATTGCGGCCCTGTTCTGGTGGTGGTATTTATGGATCCGATAAATCCTGTAGGCCGCTTTGCACCCACCCCCTCCGGGCGGATGCACTTAGGCAATGTCTTTTCCGCCCTGATTGCCTGGCTGTCCGTCAAATCCCGGGATGGGGAAATGGTTCTTCGCATGGAGGACCTGGATACCCAGCGGACAAGCGCTGAATTTGCCCAGATACTCCGGGAGGACCTAAATTGGCTGGGCCTTACCTGGGACCGGGAAACCCCTGCTCAAAGTACCCGCAGCGAAGTGTACGATCGGTATTTTCATCAATTGGAAGAAAAGGGCCTGTTGTACCCCTGCTACTGTACCCGCAGCCAGCTCCACAGCGTCAACGCCCCCCACTTAAGCGACGGCACCTATGTCTACCCCGGCACCTGCCGGGATCTGACCCCGGAGCAGCGGGCACAAATGGAGCGGGCCCCCGCCTGGCGGGTGATCGTTCCGGACAAAGCCTGGGCCCTGGAGGACAAGATTCAAGGCCACTACGAATGCAACCTGGCCCGGGACTGCGGCGATATGGTGGTCCGCCGGGCAGATGGGGTTTATGTCTACCAATTGGCCGTCACCGTGGACGACGGGGAGGCCGGGGTCACAGAGGTAGTGCGAGGTTCCGATCTATTGAGTTCCGCCCCCAGGCAAATGTATTTGCAGGAGCTTTTCGGCTTCCCCCACCCGGAGTATGCCCATGTACCCATGCTCCTGGCCCCGGACGGCCGAAGACTCAGCAAACGGGACAAGGACCTGGACCTGGGGCAGCTGCGAAAAAGCTGCACCCCGGAGGAAGTTTTAGGGGCACTGGCCTACTGCGCCGGGCTCCTGGAGCAGAACGAACCCATCTCCGCGAAGGAGCTGTGCGGGGAATTCTCCTGGGAGAAGCTGCGAAAAACCGATATCCGTTTGCAGGGCCTTGGGCAGGCGGCGGGGGTTTAACTTCCTCGTTCACAAATTGCCTCCCAACTCTTTACAATTTATTCACCCTACCCTGGCATAAAGCGCTATAATGGGAGTAAATTAGAAGAAACCCCGAACGGGGCTAAAGGAGAGGATCATTCATGGCTGTATCCGTATTGATCGTAGAGGACGACCGCAACATTGCGGAGCTCCTGCAAATGTATTTGGAAAAGGAAGGCTACGCCGTGACCATCGCCGCCGACGGCGGCCAGGGCCTCGCCAAGTTCCGGGCCATCAAGCCGGACCTGGTGCTGCTGGATGTGATGATGCCCGTTATGGACGGCTGGGCCGTATGCCGGGCCATCCGGGCAGAGAGCCAGACTCCGGTCATCATGCTCACCGCCAAGGGCGAAACCGACGACAAGGTGGCAGGGCTCAAGAACGGCGCCGACGACTATATCACCAAGCCCTTTGAAATGAAGGAGGTTCTGGCCCGCATCGAGGCCGTGCTCCGCCGCAGCACCGGCGCCGCCGCCGAAAAGAAGGCCCGCCGGCTGGTATTCGACAAGCTGGTCATCGATATGGACGCCTTTGAGCTGATGGTAAACGGCAAAAAGGTAGATACGCCCCCAAAGGAAATGGAGCTATTGTACTACCTGGCCTCCTCCCCCAACCGGGTATATACCCGGAATCAGCTGCTGGATGAAGTATGGGGCTTTGACTACTTCGGCGACTCCCGGACCGTGGACGTCCACGTCAAGCGCCTGAGAGAAAAGCTGGAGGGCGTCTCCGACCAGTGGAACCTGAAAACCGTCTGGGGCGTTGGATATAAGTTTGAGGTCTTGCAGCAGTAAATAAAAGCAGCCCGCCTTGACTTTTGGGCGAGCTGTGATATAATAAACATGAAGAGAGCATTGCCGATAAGCGGTTTGCTCAAGTAAAGGCTTTCAAAATTGCTTTAGAAACCGTCACTTGGCCGAGTGGCGGTTTCTGCATTTCACAATGATTGTAACGGTGAATTCACCAATATGTACAGTCAATGTAATTGGCATACAGCTCACCCCCTTTGCAGGAGTGTAGCCAGCCGCCTTATCCGCATTATGGCAATGCTCTTTCCGGCCCCGAAGGGGGTTGGCTCTATCTTACCGGTAAAGGGAACTTTTGTCAATTTTCTTTTGTTTCACGCAAAAATATTTCAAAAATCCCTTGACAAAATTATTCTCATCCTGTAAAATGAACCAGTCTGCGAATGCGGACGATCCTTGCTCCCGGCGGCGTCGGGGGCCAAAAGTCCAAAAGGAGGTGCAATCAACATGGCTAAGATCACCGGTAAGTATGAGGTGCTCTACATCATCGACCCTGCTCAGGGCGAAGAGGGCATCGCTGCTTTGGTAGAAAAGTTCAAGGCAATGGTGGAGGCGGAGGGTACTCTGTCCAGCATTGATGAGTGGGGCAAGCGTCGGCTGGCCTATCCCATCAACGACCTGGTCGAGGGCTACTATGTTCTCATGAACATGGAGTGCAAGCCCGAGTTCCCCGCAGAGCTGGAGCGTGTGATGAAGATCACCGACGGCGTGCTGCGCTGCCTGACCACCGCAGTGGAGGCTTAATTTATTTATGCTGAACCACATTGTTGTCATGGGTCGCCTGACCCGTGACCCCGAGCTGCGCCGGACCGGTTCCGGTGTTGCGGTTACCAGCTTCAACGTAGCTGTGGACCGCGATTTTTCCAACAAGGAAAGCGGCGAACGGGAAACCGACTTCATTGACTGTGTAGCCTGGCGGAGTACCGGCGAGTTTGTCTCCAAGTACTTCCAGAAGGGGAGCATGGCAGTGGTGTCCGGTCGGCTCCAGATTCGTAACTGGACCGACAAAGAAGGCAATAAGCGCCGCAGCGCGGAGATCGTAGCAGACAATGTCTACTTCGGTTCCTCCAAGCGGGACGATGCTTCCAACGGAAGCTACAACGGCAACAGCTACGGGAACAATTACAGCGCCCCCGCCAACAATTACGGCAGCGCGCCTGCCAATAATTACGGCGGCTACTCCGCTCCCGCTCCCAGCTATTCCGCTCCCGCCAGCGCCCCCGCATCCGATTTCGCGATGCTGGAGGATGACGACGCCCAGCTGCCCTTCTAAAAGAAACTTTTCTATCAAAACTTAAAGGAGGGAATTTTCCATGGCTAACGAACAGCGTATGCGTCCCCGTAAGCGTAGAAAGGTCTGCGCTTTCTGTGTGGATAAAGTGACCAGCATTGACTACAAGGATACCGTGAAGCTCCGCCGTTACCTGTCCGAGCGCGGCAAGATCCTGCCCCGCCGTACCACCGGTACCTGCGCAGCCCATCAGCGTGACCTGACCACCGCCATCAAGCGCGCCCGCCAGATCGCCCTGCTGCCCTACGTCACTGACTGATTATAGAGCATTTTCCCCCTGCCGGAAACGGCAGGGGGAATTTTCTGGCTCTATGTCAATAGTTGGGGTAGAGACAAAATACAAATAATTGGGCGGTGTCGGAGTAAAACGCTCCGACACGATTTTTTCCCCGCCAGGATGGTTTGCGGAGGTAATATGTATTCGCTTCCTTGCTCCGTACCGGGTTCAAAGCCGCATTTTGGACAGGGATACCCCTGAAAGTCCTCCATGCAGCCCAGGCATTTGTTCAGTTCCATAGGCATCGACCTTCCTGTCAGGTCCGCTCAAGCGTTGCTGTATCTGTACCCAGCAGCTTCTGAAGGTCGCTGTCTCCTGTCACGGTGATGGTATCGGTGTCTGGGTTGTAGGTGAAGAGGCTGTCTTCTCCGTCACAGAGAATCATACCGTCCTTGATCTGATACTGACCGGTGAAGGATTCCTTGGCTGTGCTCTCCTCCAGGAGCGCCTCCAGGTCGGCTTCTGTAAACAGGTCATCCAGAGTTTCTCCGACCAGGGCCTTCAATATTTCGTTGAAATCATGGGTGCCCATGGTGGTATAGAGGTCTTCCAAGGTAAGGCCCTCGTCCTTCAAAGCATCTTCAATATAGGCTTCCATAACTTCTTGAATGGCAGCTTTTAGGGAATCGGAGAATTCACCCGCATTCAGCAATTTAAAATCAACGCTGTAGGTACCGGACTCTGTGAAGTGGAAGGTTACGGCCATACGGCAGCGGATATCATTCTTGACCAAAGCCTGCGCAATCATTTTTGTCTCTTCATTGTCGGAATTCAGTGCTTTTTCGACCTCATCCATAGCCGAGATATTCAGCTGCGCATCCAGCCGCCAATCGCCGGGCACCATTTTCTTCCAAAGGGCATCCTGAGCCTCCTGGTAACGTGCCTGGGAATCCTTGTAGTCCCCAAGGGTTTTGTAGGTCTCCATGGCCAGGACATAGTCTCCATCGCTGTAGGCCTGCTGGGCCTTTTTGTAATCGCCGGATTTGCAGCCGGTCAGAGCCAGGGCAAGCAGGAGAACGCAGAGAGTGCAGATTGTTTTTTTCATAATGAGCTCCTCTTTTCTTTTCTTATTAGTACAAGGGATGCCGATGGAAGGGTGCTTTAGGAGAATTTTAGGGTGTGCGGATGTCGGACCAGCCGCTGACTTCGCATTCGCCAGAGCTATTCCATCCCACGGCTACCACGGTGCCGTTGCTGCGCAGGCCAACTGTGTGCCCAGATCCAGCGGCAACGGCCACAATGTCCGACCAGCCGCTGACATCGCATTGACCATGCTTATTGGATCCCACGGCCACCACGGTGCCATCCCCGCAAAGACCTACGGTGTGATCGTCCCCCGCGGCAATGGCCACAATGTTGGACCAACCGCTGACGTCACATTGACCACTCTGGTTGTTTCCCACAGCCACCACAGTACCATCGCTGCGCAGGCCGACTGTGTGACTGCTTCCTGCGGCAACGGCGACAATATCGGACCATTTGCTAACATCGCATCTGCCATCCTTATTATTTCCCACGGCCACCACAGTACCGTTACTGCGCAGGCCTACCGTGTGGCTCCATCCAGCAGCAATTGCAACAATGTCAGACCAGCTGTCAACGTCACATCCACCAGTATCGTTGTTTCCCACGGCCACCACAGTGCCATCGCTATGCAAACCTACCACGTGATCTCCGCTAGCGTCAACGGCAACAAGGTTAGACCAGGTGCCGATGATGCCTTTGTCGCTCCAATTGTTTACCGCAGTCAACAGGACGCCGCCGCTTCGTAGACCTATCGTGTAACCCCATCCAGCGGTAACGGCGACAATGTTGGAGAAGCCACCAACATTGCATTCGCCAGACCAATTATCTCCCGCAACTACCACAGTGCCGTCATTGTGCAGGCCTACTGTGTGAGCGTATCCAGCGCTGATAGGGATTATCTGCTGCATCCCCTTTGCAGATTCTGCCCGCTGTGCACTGTCCCGGTAATCTCCCAGTTTCGAAAAGACAATCGCCGCACCGGGATACTGGCCGAACTTCATCAGAGTGTCCGCCCGCTGGTATGTGAGGAGCAAACGCACCTGCTCCTCGCTGTCCTTATAGCTGCCCAGCGATTTGAAGGTGGAGACGGCTTCGTCAAACTGTCCTGCGTCTGCCAGAGCCAAGGCTTGCTGATAATTACCGGCCTTTTGCGCTTCTTGTGCCCGCTGTGCGCTGTCCCGGTAATCCCCCAGTGCTTCAAAGGCAGCTTCCGCCTCTTCGTACTGCCCAACAAGTGCCAGAACCAGGGCTTGCCGATAAGTGTCGGCCTTCTGTGCCTGCTGTACGCTGTCCCGATAGTCGCCCAGCGCTTTGAAGGCAGAGATTGCTTCGTCAAGATACCCTGCGTCTAGCAGAGCTAGGGCTTGCCGGTAAGCGTCGGCCTCCTGCACCTGCTCCGCACTGTCCCGGTAATCTCCCAGTGCCGCAAAGGCAGCTTCCGCTTTTTCGTACTGTCCCGCCTCCATCAAGGCCTGGGCCTTTTGATAATTGCTTGCAGGTATTACGGTCCATTTCCAGAGTACGATGCCCAGCACCACAGCTACTGCCACAGCGGCAGCCAAGGCGATTTTTTCAGGCCTCTTCGGTGCTGGCTTGGGTTCTGGTTCCGGTTCCGGCTTGGGTTCTGGTTCCGGCTTGGGTTTCGGCTCCGGCTTGACCTCCGGCTCGGGCTTTGGCTCGGGACTGGGTTCCAGTTCCGGCTTGACCTCCGGCTCAGGCTTGGGTTCTGGTTCCGGCTTGGGTTCCGGCTCCACCCATTTCTCAAACAGTCCCTTTTCCAGCTCCTCCATGCTCTGTGTCCGCTTCTTGGCCGACACCACCATGGCCCTTTTCAGTGCCTCCAGGGCCTGCCTTGGCAGGGTATCCAGCCGGGGAATATCCCAGGAAACGGTGTCCTCCTCCATCCGGTCCATAGCGGGTTGGGGGATTTTGCCGGTAAGCGTATAGTAAATCGTTGCCGCCATAGCATACACATCCGTCCAAGGCCCGGAGCCGCCCCGTTGGGTGTACTGCTCAAAGGGGCTGAAACCACCCTTGGCCACCTGCATAGAGGAGGCACCGGTATTGATGTTCAAGTCCTTGGCGGCTCCCAGGTCCAGGATAAACACCTGGCCGTCAGGGGTCAGCATCAGGTTATCCGGGCTGATGTCCCGGTGAATGAGTCCCGCTTTATGAACCTGCTCCATAGCCCGGAGGGCAGGACAGAAAATGCCTTTTGCCTGTTCCCAGGACATGGGTCCGGTCTGTTTCAAACGACTTTTCAGAGTTTCTCCCTCTACAAAGTCCATGACAATATAGGCCGTGTCGTTTTCCCGGAACAGGTCCCGCACCCGGACGACCCCGGGAATATTGTCCACCCGGGACATTTTCCGGGCCTCTTTCAGGAACATTTCCAGGCCTGTCTGCCGAGCCTGTAGAGCATTGTCGCTGGTGTACCAGGTAAGCACCCTGGTACCAGGTGTGCGGTTGGCCTGCCCGTTGGGATAGTATTCCTTAATGGCTACCTTTCGCTCCAGGGCAATGTCCCAGCCGATGTAAGTAATTCCAAAGCCGCCCTGGCCCAGGACTCGGCCTACCAGGTATTTCCCCGCCAGAATAGTCTGGGGCGGCAGTGCGTATTCGTTTCCACGGATTTGCTGTGGGTCATACCCGCAGTTCGGACAGGGATACCCCTGAAAATCCTCCATGCAACCCAGGCATTTGTTCAGTTCCATAGGATATGTCCTTTCTTCTCTTTTTCACCATTGTAGCACTCCCCATAACAATATGCAAGCAAAAGTGCTGCACTTCTAACAAATATCAGCGCAAATAATGTGCATATCATATAAGCAATGCCCAAAAAGCTGCGCCCTGACACAATTCAGATAAAAAATCTCTCTTTCGAAAAGAAAATCGCACCGCAAAAAGGCACTGTAGGTGATTTCCAGCTATCTGGCAACCGCTGTTCATTTTGTTCTCTTGTAGAAACACGGATATACCCATATTCCATAATACAAGCCTCCAATTTATCGGTATCCGGATAAATTGGAGGTTTGCGAGCCCAATGTCACTAAGTTAAGCCAAAATGCCCCGCTTCACTCTGAAGCGGGGATTTTTTGTGCCCATTTTTCATTTTTTGTAGGGGCCGATGTAGCCATCGGCCCCTACAGTTTGATTCTATTACGCCAAATTGAGTTTCTTCTCCGTCAGCCAGTACATCAGGAAATAGCCGCCCACGATGACCAGAATGTTCAGGCAGTCCAGGCTGCCCAGGTAACCCCATGCATTGGAAGAGCCGAAGGATGTGAAGAATCCCAGGCCGCCGATGATGGATTTCAGCATCCCAATACCGTAATACGCAACCACAGACATAAGGATGGGGTGCTTCTTGGCTGCCATGCCGCCTACGGTCACGGCCAGCATCAGGGTAATCAGCTCACCCAGGCCGAAGAGCAGCAGGAACAGCAACACGGCTCCAACTTCGCCGGCGTGCTTGCCCAGCTCCCCCAGGGTCTCCCCGGCGCAGCGCCACAGGTGGGCCCAGGCTTCCGGATTCACTTCATTCCAGGGCAGCGCCAGGACGAAGATGCCCAGAGACAGCATGACCGCTACCCCCGCCGTCACCAGCACCAGGAGAATTTCCAGGGTATTCATCAGGATGGAGGACAGCATCAGCTCGTGATTGCTGACGGGCAAAGTGTAGGTCAGGTACCCTTCCTGGGTAAACCGGCTGTTATAAAACCGGCATAGTGCATACACAATACTGGCTGCGCAGGACAGGGCCACGGCGACCACGCAGGCCATTACCAGAATGCCCAGCACCGCGCCCAAAATCTCCCGGCCCTCAAAGCCCTGCCACTTTGCCATGGTAAAGGCAGAAGTGCCAATGAGCACGCCGGAAATCAAAATAATGGCGCACAGCAGCCCAATGACCTTCCGGCTGGACCGCCATTCCTTTTTCAGCAATTTGGCAAACATTTGAAAACCTCCCGAAACAGTTCATCCAGAGACTTGCCCGTCTCTTCCCGTACCTCGTCCACGCTTCCAAAGCGGACGATCTTCCCTTCGTTCAAAAACACAAAGCCATCCAATACCCGCTCCACATCGCTGATCAGATGGGTGGAGATCAGCACAGTAGCATCGGGGTCATAATTTGTGATGATGGTATTTAGGATGTAATCCCGGGCCGCCGGGTCCACACCGCCGATGGGCTCATCCAGCAGGTACAGCCGTGCCCGCCGGGACATGACCACCACCAGCTGAACCTTTTCCTGGTTGCCTTTCGACAGGGTCCCCAGCTTGGCATTCTCATCAATACCCAGGTCCCGGATCATATTTTCTGCCCGCTCCCGGTCGAAATCTTCATAAAAATCCCCAAACAGGTCCAGAAGCTCTTTGATTTTCTGGCCCTTCTGGAAATAGGTTTTGTCCGGCAGATAGGATACCAGAGCCTTGCTCTTGGGGCCTACCTTCTCCCCGCAGACGGTGATAGAGCCGCTGTCCTGGGTCAAAAGTCCCGCCGCCAGCTTCATAAGGGTGGTCTTGCCGCTGCCGTTGGGGCCCAGCAAGCCCACGATCTTCCCCTGGGACAGGCTTAAATCAATGCCATCCAGGGCTTTTTTACTGCCATAGCGCTTGGTTACGCCCTGTACTTCCAATACATTTTCCATGTTATCCTTCCTCCTCTTCCAGCTCCATCAGAAGCTGGGCCGCTTGCTTGGGGCTCAGACCAAAGACGCGAAATTTTTCCGCGCAGGCCCGGGCCAGCTCTTTGAATGTATCCTCCCGCAGTGCCTCCAATACCTTTTTGTCCTCCGTCACCGTCCGGCCGCTGGTGCCGCCGCTGATGAGCAGTCCATCCCGCTCCAGCTCACTAAGAGCCCTTTGGACCGTATTGGGGTTCACCTGAGCACTGGCCGCGATTTCCCGCACCGAGGGGATCCGCTGCCCCGGAGAAAGCTCCCCGGTGACCACGGCCCCACGGATCAGGGTCCGGATCTGCTGATATACCGGTTGATCCCCGGTAAATTTCCAATCCATAGGTACCTCCTTGTATTTTTGTATTAGTGTATTAATACAATAGCATGAGCTAGTCGGTTTGTCAAGAGAAAAATAAAAAAAGCAGCAGAGCCCCGGTCCTCTTGTTCACGGAATCTCACTTGTTTTTGTCTTCATCAGCAGGTATAATAGCTTTCATTACCAAGGAAATGAGGCGATGCGGTTGCAGACGCGGGAAAATGAAGTGGTGGCCAGTGTCCACAGAATTTTGGACCAGGTGCGGCAGGTGGTGTCCGGCAAGGATGAGGCCCTGCTGTGGGTTCTGGCGGCGCTGCTGGCCAGGGGGCATATCCTGCTGGAGGATGTACCCGGGGTTGGAAAAACCACCATGGCGCTGTCCTTTGCAAGGGCTCTGGACCTGGAATACGGGCGTATTCAGTTTACCCCGGATGTGCTGCCGTCGGATGTGACGGGCTACAGTATGCCGGACGGAATGGGGAACCTGGTGTACCGGCCAGGAGGAATATTATGTAACCTATTCCTGGCGGACGAGCTGAACCGGGCCACCTCCAGGACCCAGTCCGCTCTTTTGGAGGCCATGGAGGAAGGCCAGGTAACGGTAGATGGAGTAAGCCATCCCCTGCCAAAGCCCTTTGCCGTGATTGCTACCCAGAATCCCACCGGCGCGGCGGGTACCCAGCTGCTGCCGGACAGCCAGGTGGACCGGTTTACCCTGCGGCTGCGGCTGGGGTACCCTGCCCCCAGGGATGAGGCCTCCATGATCAAAAACCGGCAGGGCGGGAATCCCCTGAAGGAAATCCGCCCGGTACTGACAAAAGACAAGTTCCTGGAATTGCAGGATACGGTGGACGCCACCTTTTTAAGCGACAGCGTTATTGACTACATTGTAGCCCTCAGCGACGCCACCCGGAAGCAGGAGCTTTTGGCCCGGGGAGCCAGCCCCAGAGCCACTCTTTCCGTTGCGGCTATGGCCAAGTCCATTGCCCAGCTGCGAGGCCGGGACTATGTGGTACCCGGGGATGTGAAGGAGGTCTTCATTCCCACCCTGGCCCACCGGATGATTCTTTCCGGCAAGGCGGAAAGCCAGGGAAAAACCACCGAGCAGATTTTAAAAACGGTGCTGGATACGGTCCCCGCACCCAGGCTGCGCTGATATGCGGCGGTTTTCTTATTGCCTGGCCCTGGTGGGCTGCGGGTTTTACTACCTTACCTTCGGCAGGTGGCTCAGCTGGATTTTCCTGTTGGGGCTGCTGGTGCTGCCGGCGGTATCGTTGGCCCTGAGTATTCCCGCCATTTGGGATCTGCAGCTATCCACGGCGGGAGCGGATAAGCTTCTGGTGGGGGAAAAGGGGGAGCTGCTCCTGATGGGCTCCAGCAACTTTCCCATGCCGCCCTTCCACGGAAAAATCGTTTTGCGGGATTTGCGGACCGGGGAGAAGCACCTCTACCGGGAGGAAACCGGCTTTGTGCCCAACCACTGCGGCGGCTTCTCCGTAGAAATTGAAAAGGGGCGGGTCATGGATTACCTGGGTCTTTTTGTCTTCCCTGTCCGAAGAAAAACCGCCGGGAGTCTGCTGGTCCGGCCGAAAGCGGTAGCAATGGAAAATCTGCCGGAGACGGTGATTGCTCCGCCCCTGCGCTGGAAGCCCAGCCTCCAGCGGCTGGGTGAAAACCACGAGCTGCGGCCCTATCGGCCGGGAGACAGCCTGAATACCGTTCACTGGAAGCTTTCCGCCAAAACAGGATCCCTGACGGTCCGGGAAACCATGGAGCCCCTGAAGCAAACCGCCTGCCTGACCATGAACCTGTGGGGCGGGCCGGAGGCTTTGGATGAGCGGATGGGAAAGCTTTTGTGGCTGGGAAATTTCCTTTTGGAAAAGGGAATGCAGCCAATCATCCTGGTAACCACCGGGGAAGGCCTTCTCCGGCTGGAGCCTGAGGATGAAGGGCAGCTCCGGGGAGCCGTGGATACCATTCTCTGTGCCCCCAAAAGCGAAGAAAATGTCCTGCCGGAGCCGGTGGGGGCCAGCTGGCACTGCTGCCTGGGGGATAGCCTATGAGGCAGAAACTACTGGACTTTCCCTGGGCCTTTGCCGCCGCCCTGGTTCTGAGCCTGAGCGTCATCGGCTGCTATGCCCAGGTATACACGCTGGAATTTGACTGGCAAACGGTTCTTCTCTGGCTGGGGGTAGTGACGCTCCTGGGGTGCCTTCTGCTGCCCCTTCGCCGGGGATCGGAGCTTGCCCTGTGTCTGTGCGCCCTGGCCCTGGGGTATCTGCTGCGGCTGCCCCAAACCCTGCAGGAAATCAAGAGCCTGCTGACCATTGTCAGCGTGGTTCTGAACAATACCTATCGCTGGGGCTATTTTTCGTTCCCGGGGCACAGGGTAGGGGCCATTGAGCTGCCCGTAATTCTGTACGGCTCTGCCGTGGCCCTGTCGGTAAGCCGCTGCATTCTTCGCCGCCGGGGGCCGGTGATCCCGTTTTTGCTGACGGTTCCGGTCATGTTGATGTGCCCCATGGTGCCGGACGCAGAGCCGGGACTGTGGCCGGTGTACGGCGTACTGGTCATTTGGGCAATGCTGCTTTTAACCTGCGGCACCCGAAAAAACAGCGCCATCCAGGGAAGAAAACTCACCTTGGCTGCTCTGCTGCCGGTCCTTTTGGCAGCCTTTGCCCTGCTGCTGCTGAATCCCCAGGCGGCATACCGGGACCACAGTACCCAGGTGCGGCAGAAAATCATGTCCCATATGCAGGGCACCATCCCCATAAAAACCAATTTTACCTTTACGCCGAAGGTATCCTTTGAAGAGAACCTGGCAGCACTGAACGGCGGCCAGCAGCAAAGGATGCCCATCCTGACGGTTACGGCTCCCGTTACCGGAAGTCTCTACCTCCGAGGCCAGGACTTTGATACCTACACGGGAAAAAGCTGGACCGCCGAGGAAAGCCGCCAGGAGAATTTTGACGGCTGGGGAGATCCCGACGGAGATGTGGAAATCCGGACCTTTGCGGTTCAGGACCTGATTTACATTCCCTATTACCCCGGCACGGCCACCATCCTAACCGGCGGAGCCTTGGCCAACGCCGGCGGTGTGGTAAGCTACCGGTTCCCCAAAAATCCCAACGGCAGTGCCATGACGCAGGAGGCCTTAGCGCAATATTTAAGGCTCCCGGACAGCACCCGGGACTGGGCAAGCGCTTACCTGAAGGGCGCTTCCAATCCGGAGCAAATCGGAGAAATGGTCCGCTCCAGCGCAGATTACGACCTGAAAACGCCCCAAATGCCCGAGGACCGGCAGGATTTTGCCCAGTGGTTCTTGGCAGAATCGGACCGGGGCTTCTGCGTTCATTTTGCTTCGGCAGCCACGGTGCTGCTGCGGGCAGCGGGAATTCCGGCAAGGTTCGTAGTCGGGTATCTGCAGGAGGTTGAGGCCGGAAGGCCCGCCATCGTCAGTACCCTTAATGCCCATGCCTGGGCGGAATACTACGATACGGAGGCAGGGTACTGGAAAATTCTGGAGGCCACCGCGTCCCAGGTGCCGGCCACGATTCCGGAGACCACGGAAGCCACCGTTTCTGTTTCCATGGCAAATACCACGCCCACGGTCCCCTCAGGAAATCCGGCGGAACCCGCCATTTCCACGCCGCAGCAGAAGCGGCTCCGCATCTCTCCTCTATTCTGGCTCTTCCCTGCCCTGCTTTTGGTCGTCTTTCTCCGGCGGGAGCTGGTATTGCTGCTTCGCAGGGAGGCCATCAGGCATTCCGACACCCGGGGACGGACGCTGCTATACTGGCGTCAGGCAGAATCCCTGAGCAAGGCCGCCGGGGCGCCTATCCCGGAAGCGCTTTTGGAGCTTGCCCAAAGAGCAAAATTCAGCCGCCACCGGATTACGGCTATAGATTTGGAGCCCCTGCAAAGCTTTTGCGACGAGTGCCGGGAGAAGCTGAAAACGGCGCCCTGGTGGAAGAGGATAGCGGATCAGTTCTGGTTTGTAAGATATTAGAAAGGAGAACACACCATGGAACAAAAATTTATCGCCGCCTGGCAGGAAGCCCGGGCCAAAGCAGAGGCCTTGGGCGCCCGGTTCCGTCCCTTGGAAAGCGGGAAGGAAATGGCTTCCGCCCATCGGCAGCTCAGCGGGGCCCGGTGCTCGGAAGGGTATATGACCCTGGAAAGCAAAGGACGGCTGGACCTGAGCCTGGAGGCTCTGGCCGTTGACAAGCGGTTTACCGGCCTCTTTTCCGACGAGGAAGCGGACACGGCTCTGGCCCGGCTGCTGGACTCCGGATTCTATGGGCTGAAGATGTAAACTTTTTTCGGGATTCGTTGCAACAAACGGATTCTGTGCTATAATTTGATACAATAAGAAGTAAGAGAGACGAGGTGCGGTAATCCGTGAAATCCAGCTTTGGCCGCAGTTTTTCCCTGTTTGCGGGAATTCTGCTGGTAGCCCTGACCGTTTTGGGCGGCTCCTTCCAGGTGATGGTCCAGAACTACCTGACGAAGACAACCTATGATTCCCTGGAGCAGGATGCCCAGATCGTGGCAGACCTGGCCGCCAGCTATATGGAGGATGACAGTCTTTCCAGCCGGGAGTTTCTGATGAACCTGGACATTGCCTCTAAGGTTTCCGGTTCCGATGCCGTTTTGTGCAACAACCAGGGAAAGGTCGTCATCTGCTCCGACAGCCTGTTCGGCTGCAAGCACCTGGGCCTGTATGTAAACGAAGAGTACCTCAATAAGGTTTTGACTCAGGGCTCGGACCGGGCCACCGGCTTTATCAAGGGCCTGTACACGGAAAACCGGTTTCTGGTGGCTCTGCCGGTAACGGATTCCGACGGTGGAAACGAGGGCATTATCATCGTGTCCTCCCCCTCCGCCTCCGTCAATACGGTGCTGACCAAAATTTCCAATATCTTCCTGACCACGGCGGTGTGCGTAATTCTGGTATCCGTTCTGGCCGTCAGTTACTTTGCCAAGCGGGAAAATAAGCCCCTGCAGGACCTGGCCAAGGCGGCCAATGCCTTTGGCCACGGTGACCTGGAAGCCCGGGTTAAAATTGAGGAAGGGAACAGCGAGGAAATGGAAGAGCTGGCCCTTGCTTTCAACAACATGGCCTGCTCCCTGCAAAAGAGCGAATACCGCCGTCAGGAATTTGTGGCCAATGTGTCCCACGAGCTGAAAACCCCCATGACCACCATTTCCGGCTATGTAGACGGAATGCTGGATAAAACCATCCCGGAGGAGAAGTGGCCCCACTACCTGCAGATTGTATCCGACGAAACCAAACGCCTGAGCCGGTTGGTCCGCAGTATGCTGGATATTTCCCAGCTGCAAAGCGAAGGGGGCATCCCGGACGAAAAGAAAATCCACTTTGACCTGGAGGACTGCTGCGGCTCCGTGCTCATCACCTTCGAAAAGAAGATCGAGGATAAGAAGATCAACGTGGATGTGGATATGCCGGAGCACCCGGTGTATACCTTTGCCAACGAGGACTACATTACCCAAGTTATCTATAACCTTTTGGACAATGCGGTTAAGTTCTGCCCCATAGGCGGCACTTTGGGCCTGAAGATCCGGGAGGGCGGAGCCAAGGCCTATATTTCCGTATCCAACGAAGGGGACACCATCCCGCCGGAGGAGCTGCCTCTGGTATTTGACCGGTTCCACAAACTGGATAAGAGCCGGTCCCAGAACCGGGACGGCTGGGGCTTAGGCCTGTACATCGTAAAAACCATTGTATGCAGTCACGGAGAGAACATCAGCGTGACCAGCCGGGACGGCAAGACGGAGTTTACCTTCACCATGCCCCTGGTAAACTGAAAGGAGGCGCCGGAATGGACGACAGAAGATTTCCCTTTGACAGCGGCTTTGACGATGGCGTCTATGGCACCGGCTGTACGGAGCCGCCCAAAAGTCACCGGGCAGTGATTGCGCTGCTGCTGGTAGCCGTTATCTTTCTGGGCGGCATTTCTACGGCGCTCAGTGTGCTGAACATCCGGATGTTCCGGCAGCTGAACGAACGGGGCGAAGAGAATGCCGTGGCCTACGCCTCCGCCGACGGCCGGGTAATCGTCGATGCCCCCCAGGAATCCGCCGCTCCCCCCCAGGAGGAAGAAGCCACCGTGGCCCTCCACGAAGCTCCGGAGCAGAAGGAAGGCGGGGAACTGAGCCTGCAGGAAATTTATGCCCGGAATATCCCCAGCGTGGTTTCCATTACCGCCTCCAATGGGGATACAACCTCCACCGGCAGCGGCGTGATTCTATCCAGCAAGGGGTATCTGGTAACCAACGACCATGTAATCAGCGATGCGCAGACCCTGACCGTGACCCTGACCGACGAACGGGAGCTGACGGCCTCCCTGGTGGGGACGGATCCGGTTTCCGATCTGGCGGTGCTGTATATCCGGGCGGATAACCTGACGGAGGCCCAGTTTGGAGACTCGGATGCCCTGCGGGTAGGGGATGCGGTGGTTGCCATCGGGGATCCCCTGGGGGTCGAGTTCCGGGGTACCATGACCGACGGCATCGTCTCTGCCATCAACCGGGATGTAATGGTGGGCGGCAGAACCATGAACCTGATTCAGACCAACGCCGCCCTGAATTCCGGAAACTCCGGCGGCCCGCTGATCAACTGCTTCGGCCAGGTTGTGGGCATCAACACCATGAAGATCGGCGCCTTTTCCGACCGTTCCGGCGTAGAGGGCCTGGGCTTTGCCATCCCCAGCACCACGGTCAAGGAAATTGCCAACCAGCTGATCTGCCGGGGCTATGTATCCGGCCGCCCCTGGCTGGGCGTTCAGGGAGAGAGCTTTTCTGCCTTCTACCAGCGGTTTTACCAGGTTCCCAAGGGCCTGTATCTTACCCAGGTCGAGGCGGGCAGCCCGGCAGAAACCGCCGGACTGGTTCCCGGGGACATTCTGACCCTGGCGGACGGGCAGCTGGTAACCTCCATGGAGGAGCTGAACAGCCTGCTCTATGCCCACCAGGTGGGAGACGAAATGGAGCTCCGCCTGTTCCGCAGCACCGGCCTGGAAACGGTTACCGTAACCTTAACGGAAAGAACAAAATAAATACATTGGAGCGAGGCAAAAACAATGGAACCGGTATTTACCCAAAATTACGAAATCAAAGACAATATGGTGGACTGCCAGGGCTACCTGAAGCCCTCCCAGATCCTGTTCATCGCCCAGGATATGGGCGGGCGGCACTGCAGGGAGCTTGCTCTGAGCTATGACGAAATGGCTGCCAAGGGCCTGTTCTGGGCCGTTTCCCGGCACCGGGTACAAATTACGCGGCTGCCCAAATCCGGTGAGCTCCTCCGGGTGGAAACCTGGGCCATGCCCACCACCGCCGCAGCCTATCCCAGAAGTGTTGTGGCCTATGACGAAGGGGGCAAGGAGTGCTTCCGGGCCATTAGCCTGTGGGTCATTATGACCCTGGATACCCGGAAGATGATCTCCCCCAGCAAGAGCGGCATTCAATTGGCCGGTGTGGTCCGGGGCCTGGAGCTGGCCAGTCCCAAAGGCCTTGTGCCCAGGGACATGGGCTCTTTCTCATCCCGGAAGGTATGCTATACGGACATTGACCGGAACGGCCACATGAACAACACCAGATACATGGAGTGGATGGACGACCTGTTCCCCAGCGATTTCCACAGGACGCACCATTTGAAGGAACTGCTGATGTGCTACCTGGCCGAGAGCCGGGAGGGCCAGACCCTGGATATGCACTACGGAACCGAAGAGGACGGCTGCGTCCGGGTGGATGCTTACCGGAAGGAAGGAACGGAGGACCACCGGGTCTTCTCCGCCAGGATGCTTTTTGAATAAATTGTGTTCTGTCAACAGCTACTTTTCCACAGCTCAGAAATGGGCTGTGGTTCTTTTTTCGGCATAGCCAAGCCATTTCGGCAAAATTTCCGGATTCTTTTTCAAATGTCCTGTGGAAAAACCTGTGGATAATGTGGATAACTTTTGTGAATAACCGGAGGAAGGGCTGTGAAAAACATTGTTATGTAAAATGTAGGAGAGATTGTGGGAATTCCCTTGGGCCACCCCGCCGAAAACGGAAAATTTTCGAAAGAAACCCTTTACTTTTGGGGACACTTATGATAAAATAAGCCCGCTGGTTATGGCCAGCGTATCTTTTGTGCCCACGGCTCAGTTGCGGGAGCGTTCACCGACCCCATACTTAGCTCTCGGGTAAATTTATGAAAAGGTGGAAAACACAATGATTCAGAAGGAAAAGAAGACCCAGGTTATCCTGGAGAACGCTACCCACGAAGGCGACACCGGTTCCCCCGAGGTCCAGGTTGCCATCCTGACTGCCCGCATCAACGAGCTGACCGATCACCTGCGCGTACACAAGCACGACAACCACTCCCGTCGTGGTCTGCTGATGATGGTTGGTAAGCGCCGCAATATGCTGGACTATCTGGCTAAGAAGGATATCAACCGTTACCGTGCTCTGATCGCCAAGCTGGGTATCCGTAAGTAATAAACTCCGGGGCGACGGCTACCGTCGCCCCCTTTTCACATCCACAAACCGCCGGGAGTCCCTTTAGCGTTTGAAAGTGATGTTTTTAAATAAAAACCATCAGTTTCAAGTGCTAAACCTCCCGGAAAATAAAAAATTTTAGGAGGTAAATCTATGATTACGCACAAGCAGTTCCCCAATCACAAGGTGTACGAGATGGAAATTGGCGGCCGTACCTTCACCGTAGAAACCGGTAAGGTGGCAGAGCTGGCCAACGCCGAGTGCATCTGCCGCTACGGCGACACCGTGGTGCTGACCACCTGCACTTCCAACCCCATTCCCAAGGCCGGTATCGACTACTTCCCCCTGACCATCGAGTTTGAAGAGCGGATGTACTCCGTAGGCCGGATCCCCGGCTCCTTCAACCGCCGGGAGGGGAAGCCCAGCGAGCGGGGCATCCTGAACAGCCGGATCATCGACCGGCCCATGCGTCCCCTCTTCGACGAGGAGCTGCGCAACGACACCGTGGTCACCTGCACCGTGCTGGCCAACGACTACGATAACCCCGTAGAGATTGTGGCCTCCCTGGGCGCTTCCATCGCCATTGCATCTTCCGATGTACCCTGGAACGGACCTGTGGCTACCACCAATGTGTGCCACCTGAACGGCGAATATATCATCAACCCCTCTCAGGACCAGAGAAACGCTTCCGATTGCTTCGTGTGCATCTCCTCCACCTTCGAGAAGGTGGTCATGATCGAAACCGAGGCCAACGAGGCTCCCGAGGCCGTGGTGCTGGAGTCCATCCGCATCGCCCACGAGACCAACATGGAGATCGTGAAGTTCATCAACGGCATCGTGGCCGAAATCGGCAAGCCCAAATTCACCTTCGAGAAGGCCGCCGTCAACCACGAGCTGCTGGACGACCTGATGAACTACGGCCTGGACCAGATCGAGTACGCTCTGGATACCGACGACAAGAATGTCCGTGAGGAGCGGCTCACTGCCGCCCGGCTGGACTTTGCCGATAAGTTTGCCGAAAAGTACGAGGACTTCGATACCCATATCGAGGTTTGCCTGTACAAGATGCAGAAGAAGGTTGTCAAGAAGTGGCTGCTCCAGGGCAAACGTGTAGACGGCCGCGGCATGGACGAAATTCGTCCCCTGTCTGCCGAGGTCGGCGTGCTGCCCAGAGTGCACGGCAGCGGCCTGTTCACCCGCGGCCAGACCCAGGTTCTGTCCGTCTGCACCCTGAACACCCTGTCCGCCGCCCAGAAGCTGGACACCATCTACCAGGAGGATACCAAGCGGTATATCCACCACTACAACTTCCCCGCCTACTCCACCGGCGAAGCCCGTGCCGCCCGGTCCACCTCCCGCCGTGAGATCGGCCACGGTGCTCTGGCCGAGAAGGCTCTGCTGCCCGTGATCCCCAGCGTGGAGGAGTTCCCCTACGCCATCCGGGTGGTTTCCGAGGTTCTGTCCTCCAACGGCTCCACCTCCCAGGGCTCCATCTGCGGCTCTACTCTGGCTCTGATGGATGCCGGCGTGCCCATCAAGCGGCCCGTTGCCGGTATTTCCTGCGGCCTGATCTCCGACCAGGAGACCGGCGAATGGAGAACCTTCACCGATATCCAGGGCGTGGAAGACTTCCACGGCGAAATGGACTTTAAGGTGGCCGGTACCACCGAGGGCATCACCGCCATCCAGATGGACCTGAAGAATAAGGGCCTGACCATGGAGATCATCGCCGACGCTCTGGAGCGCTGCCGCAAGGCCCGCCTGGAGATTCTGAACGAGATTATGCTGCCCTGCATCGCCGAGCCCCGTGCCGAAGTGAGCGAGTACGCCCCCAAGATGCTGAGCCTGAAGATCCCCGTGGACAAGATCCGTGAGGTCATCGGCTCCGGCGGAAAGACCATCCAGAAGATCTGCGCCGACACCGGCGCCAAGGTGGACATCGACGACGACGGCAGCGTGTTTATTTCCGCTGTGGACTCCGCCGCCGCCTACGCCGCCAAGAAGATGGTGGACGACATCTGCTTCGTGCCCGAGGTGGGTAAGCTGTACTACGGCAAGGTCGTGCGGATCCTGCCCATCGGCGCTTTCGTGGAGATTGCCCCCGGTCATGACGGCATGGTGCACATCTCCAAGCTGGAAAACCACCGTGTCGAGAAGGTCGAGGACGTGCTGAACCTGGGCGATATGACCTGGGTGAAGTTCATGGGCTTCGACGAGAAGGGCCGCGCCAACTTCAGCCGCAAGGACGCCCTGAAGGAAATGGAAAACAAATAAATCCGGAAAAAAGCAGCCGCTCCCCCCGGGCGGCTGCTTTTGACTGCCCGGAACCGTCCGGCTTCCGGAAATACCCCCTATGCTGCTTTCGTTCCGGTTTGCCTTTCATCCGACCCGGCGGAGGACTCCCCC
>CAKTHQ010000029.1 GCA_934565415.1 uncultured Oscillospiraceae bacterium | reverse complement strand
CTCCACCCCCGGCCTGCGGGCCACCCCCTCCATGCAGGAGGGGGGAAAGGAGCTGTGGCCTGCGGTGCCAGTTTCTCTATAGAATAGGCAGAGAAAAGAATAAGGAGTAACCAATATGAAACTCTACGTTGTGGGCATCGGCCCCGGAAATATGGAAAATATGACCTTGAAGGCCCACCATGCCCTGGAAAGCAGCCAGGTGATTGTGGGCTACCCTGTGTATGTGGACCTGGTAAAGGACAGCTACCCCGGCCGGGAGCTGCTGTCCACCCCCATGACCCAGGAGGCGGACCGGTGCCGGATGGCCATTGAGGAGGCCCGGAAGGGTAAGACCGTGGCCCTGGTCTGCTCCGGGGACAGCGGCATCTACGGAATGGCTTCCCTGGTGTATGAAATCCTGGGAGAAGACAAGGATGTGGAAGTAGAGGTAGTCCCCGGCCTTACCGCCGCCTGCAGCGGCGGGGCGGTGCTGGGCGCGCCCCTGACCCACGACTTTGCCGTCATCAGCCTGTCCGACCGGCTGACCCCCTGGGAGAAAATTGAAAAGCGCTTAGACTGCGCCGCCCTGGCGGACCTGAGCATCGTCATCTACAATCCCAAGAGCCACGGCCGCCCGGACCACCTGAAAAAGGCCTGCGACATCCTCCTGCGGACATTGCCGGAGGACCGGCTCTGCGGCGTGGTGCGCAACATCGGCCGGGAGGGCCAGGCAAGAACCGTCCTGACACTAAAGGAGCTGCGGGACTTCGACGCGGATATGTTCTGCACCGTGTTCATTGGCAACGCCCAGACCAAGGTCATCGGCGGCAACCTGGTAACCCCCAGAGGATACCGGGATGTATAAGCTCTGTGTCTTTGCCGGCACCTCCGAGGGCCGGGGGCTGGTAAAGTGGCTGTCGACCTTTGACAGGCTGTCTCTTACCGCCTGCGCCGCTACGGAATACGGCGGGGAGCTGCTGGAAGAGATTCCAAATGTGACGGTATCCGCCAAGCGCCTGGACGAAGGGCAGATGGAGGCATTTTTCCGGGAGCAGCGATTCGACTATGTAATCGATGCCACCCACCCCTACGCCCCCATCGTCACGGAGAATATCCGTACCGCCTGCCAGAAAACGGACACCCGGTACCTCCGGCTCCTGCGGGACGCAGGACTGCCGGAGGACTGCGTCTGCGTGGACTCTACTCAGGATGCGGTGGAGTGGCTAAAAAACAGCCGGGGCAACGTGCTCCTTACCGTCGGCAGCAAGGAGCTGGGGGCCTACAAGAGCCTTCCCGGCTTTGGGGAGCGGTACTACCCCAGAGTCCTGCCTGTGGCGGACAGCATAGAATTATGTAAACAGGCGGGGGTGCCCACCGGCCATATCATCGCCATGCAGGGCCCCTTCTCCAAGGAGCTGAACGAGGCGATTTTGCACACGGTGGATGCTCGATTTTTGGTGACCAAGCAGACCGGCACCAAGGGCGGCTTCTGGGAAAAGGTGGAGGCCGCCAGGGCCGTGGGAGCAAGGCTGCTGGTCATCGGTCGGCCGGACCATGTGGCGGGGCTGTCCTTCGGGCAGACGGCGGCCCTGCTGTGCAAAGAATTAGGCCTGACCCCTAAGAAAAATGTAACCGTCGTGGGCATCGGCCCCGGGGACCGGGACCACCGGACCCTGGCCGCGGACAAGGCCATCCAGTCGGCCGATTGCCTCATTGGGGCAAAGCGGATGCTGGATGCCGTGGCCGCCCCGGGCCAGACCCGGGAGGAGGCCATTGCTCCGGAGAAAATTGTAGAGGCTATGAATGCCCACCCGGAGTGCCTGCATTTTACCGTGGTTATGGCCGGGGACATCGGCTTCTACAGCGGTACCAAAAAGCTATTGCCGCTATTAAAAGACTGTGATGTGACTCTGGAGCCCGGGCTTTCCAGCCTGGTCATGCTCTGCGCCAAGCTGGGGGTATCCTACGAGGATGTAGCGCCCGTCAGCCTCCATGGCCGGGAGAACGACATTGCCGCCCAGGTTCGTCGCCATAACCGGGTGTTTGCCCTGGTGGGCGGGGAGGACGGTATGCAGGGCCTCTGCCGCCGCCTGACGGATGCGGGCCTGGGGGATGCCAAAATCAGCGTAGGCGAGGCCCTGGGCTATCCGGAGGAAAGAATCACCGTGGGCTCTGCGGAGGAGCTGGCTGCCAAATCCTTCCACAAGCTCAGTGTGGCCCTGGTGGAGTGGTCCGGAAAAACCGTGGTGACCCATGGTTTGCCGGATGAGACCTTCCAAAGGGGGACCCACGAAAATGGGACCCTGGTCCCCATGACCAAGCGGGAAATCCGTTCCGCCGCCCTGTCCCATCTGGAGCTGACCCGGGACGCTATCTGCTGGGACATCGGCGCCGGTACGGGCAGCGTCTCCATCGAAATGG
Organism: uncultured Oscillospiraceae bacterium; assembly: GCA_934565415.1. Taxonomy (GTDB): domain Bacteria; phylum Bacillota; class Clostridia; order Oscillospirales; family Oscillospiraceae; genus Faecousia. Next base: position 25,842 of record CAKTHQ010000029.1, on the reverse strand, counting down.
CCCTGCAGGCCTATGAGGGCCATGTGTACGCCGTGGAGAAAAAGAAGGATGCCCTGGCTCTTTTAAAGAAGAATGTTTCCGGGCTCCATATTGAAAACCTGACGGCGGTAGAGGGCCTGGCCCCGGATGCCTGCGAAGCCCTGCCTGCCCCCACCCATGTATTCATCGGCGGCAGCAGCGGAAGGATGGAGGACCTATTGAAGCTGATCTGGGACAAGAATCCCTTTGCCCGGATCACTGCCACTGCTGTGGCCTTGGAGACGGTGGGGGAGCTGACCCGCTGCGCGCGTATCTACGGCGGCGAGGGCGTGTGCATTACCGCCGCCAACACCCGGCCTGTGGGAAGCTATACCCTGATGCAGGGGCAGAACCCGGTGTATTTGTTTACGTTTTCCGGGAGGCAGCCATGAAACATGAAATTTTGATTGCCCTGATTCTGGGCTTTCTGCTGGACTGCCTGCTGGGGGACCCGAGGACCATTCCCCATCCGGTGGTGCTTATGGGAAAGCTGATTTCCCTTCTGGAAAAGGCCTTCCGGCAGCTGTTCCCCAAAACGGTTTTGGGGGAGAACCTGGCGGGGCTGTGCATCTGGCTGGTTACCGTGGCGGTGAGCTTCTGTGTCCCCTTTGGCCTTTTAAAGCTGGCGGGGATGGTCAGCCCCTGGCTGCGGGTGGCGCTGCAAGCTGTTTTCTGCTGGCAGGTGCTGGCGGCCAATGGGCTGAAAAAGGAGAGTATGAGGGTCTATACCGCCCTGAAAACCGGCACCATCCAGGATGCCCGGCAGGCGGTCTCCATGATTGTAGGCCGGGACACCCAAGAGCTGGATGCCGATGCTGTCACCCGGGCGGCGGTGGAGACCGTGGCAGAAAACTGTTCCGACGGAGTCATCGCCCCTATGCTGTACTTTGCCATCGGCGGCGGCCCCCTGGCCTTTGCCTACAAGGCGGTAAACACCATGGATTCCATGCTGGGCTATGTGGAAATGCCCTATAAAAATGTAGGCCTGGTGCCTGCCAGGTTGGACGATGTGTTTAATTTTCTCCCCGCCCGCATCAGCGGTATTTTCATGCTGCTGGCAGGCGGTATCCTCCGGCTGAACTTCCGGAACGGCCTCAAGATATTCAAGCGGGACCGGTACAACCACGCCAGCCCCAATTCCGCCCAGACCGAATCCGCCTGCGCAGGGCTCCTTGGCCTCCGCCTGGCCGGAGACGCCTGGTACCATGGGGTACTCCACAAGAAAAAATACATCGGCGACCCCCTGCGGCCCATTACGCCGGAGGATATTCCGTTGAGCAACAAGCTCATGTATGCCACAGCGGTATTGACGCTGGCGGTGTGCCTGCTTTGCCGGTGGTGGGTGTAACTCCGCTCCCCCCTGGGGTGGTGCTCCGCGCAGCGAATCAAAATTGCAATGATTGCCTGTGGCAATCACACATTGAAAAGTGGAGCTGTCACCGCAGTGACTGAGGAGGGCCATGCCGGGTTTGATTTTAATGAGGCAGCCGGATTCCTACCGGCCCTCATCCGCCGCTGCGGCGGCACCTTCCCCCAGGGGAAGGAGAGCTTTTAACATTTTCTCCGAGGTGAACCCATGTTATATGCAACCCCAAATCCCCACGGCGGGGACCTATACTCCCGGAAAATTCTTTTGGATTTTTCGGCCAATATCAACCCCTACGGCACCCCGGAGGCGGTGAAGCAGGCGGTGCGGGACTGTGTCCAGGACCTGTGCCACTACCCGGACCCCTATTGCCGGGAGCTTGTTTCGGCTATCAGTTCCTTTGAAAAGGTGGAAAAGAATACCGTTCTCTGCGGCAACGGGGCGGCGGAGCTGATTTTTTCTGTCTGTCGGAGCCTGCACCCCCAAAAGGCATTGATTCTGGACCCCTGCTTTAGTGAGTACGAAACGGCTCTCCGGTCGATCGGCTGCGAAGTTAGGCACTATGGCCTGAAAAAAGAAGACGATTTTCGCCTGACGGAAGATTTTTTCCACGTTCTGGAAGCCTTCGACGGGGAGCTGCTCATGCTTTGCAACCCCAATAACCCCACGGGCCAGGTGATTTCCCGGGAAATGATGAAGGCCATTCTGGATGTTTGTACCCAAAAGGGCATTTTTCTCTTCATCGACGAATGCTTCCTGGACCTGACGGACGGGGGAGAAGAAATGACCATGAAGCCCTTCCTGAATGCCCGGAACCTTTTCCTTTTAAAGGCCTTTACCAAAAGCTACGGTATGGCCGGCCTGCGGCTGGGCTACTGCCTCTGCGGAAATACGGAACTTTTAAAGAAAATGGGAGAAACGGTGCAGCCCTGGAATGTTTCCGTTCCTGCCCAAAAGGCAGGTATTGCGGCCCTGCAGCAGGGGGCTTTCTTAAAAAGAGCGAAGGACACCGTCCGGCAGGAGCGTTCCGTTCTGACAAACGGGCTCAGGGCTCTGGGGCTGACGGTTATCAATTCCCATACCAACTATATCCTTTTCTATTCGGCAAGGCCGCTCCAAGAGCCCCTGCTGGAAAAGGGAATCCAAATCCGATCCTGCGCCAATTATCACGGGTTGACGCAGGGCTGGTACCGCATTGCCGTCAAGCTGCCGGAAGAAAACCAAGTGCTCCTTGACGCACTGAACAAAATCATGGAGGGATAAGCCATGGCAATGAACATTATGATCCAGGGAACCATGTCCAACGCAGGCAAGAGTTTACTGTGTGCGGGCCTGTGTCGGATCTTCAAACAGGATGGCTACCGGGTGGCCCCCTTCAAAAGCCAGAATATGGCCCTGAACTCCTTTATTACGGAGGATGGCGGCGAAATGGGCCGGGCCCAGGTGGTCCAGGCCGAGGCCGCCGGGATTCAGCCGGATGTAAGGATGAACCCCATCCTCCTGAAGCCCACTACGGATGTGGGCAGCCAGGTGATTGTGGGCGGTGTGGCCATGGGCAATATGCGGGCCATGGAGTATTACCGCCGGAAGCGGGAGTTCATTCCCCAGGTGCTGAGCAGCTACGATTCCCTGGCCGCCGAGAACGACATCATTGTCATCGAGGGTGCGGGCAGCCCTGCGGAAATCAACCTGAAGCAGGAGGACATCGTCAATATGGGCCTGGCCGAGCTGGTGGATGCCCCGGTACTCCTGGTAGGGGATATTGACCGGGGCGGGGTATTCGCTCAGCTCTACGGCACCGTCGCCCTGCTGGAAGAAAAGGAACGGGCCCGGGTCAAGGGCACCGTGGTCAACAAATTCCGGGGGGACCGGGCCATTTTGCAGCCGGGCATCGAAATTCTGGAAAAGCTCTGCGGGGTCCCCGTAGCCGGGGTGGTGCCCTATATGCACCTGGATATCGACGACGAGGACAGCCTGTCCACCCGCTTTGAAAACGGCACCGCCCGAAAGGACATCGACATTGCCGTCGTCAAGCTGCCCAGAATCTCCAACTTTACGGACCTGGGAGCACTGGAACGGATGCCCAACGTGTCCGTCCGGTATATCGAAAAGCCGGATAAGCTGATGGAGCCGGATATGATCGTGATCCCCGGCACCAAGAGCACTATTGCGGACCTGCAGTGGCTCCGGCAGAGCGGCCTGGAAGCGGCCATTCTCCATGCCAACGCCCGGGGCAGCATCGTCTTCGGCATCTGCGGCGGCTACCAGATGCTGGGGCAGTCCGTCCGGGATCCGGACCGGGTAGAGGCCGCCGGGGTCACGGAGATCCGGGGCATGGGCTTACTCCCCATGGACACCGTTTTTCACGGCGCCAAGGTCCAGAAGCAGACCTCCGGCACCTTCGGCACCGTAGAAGGGCCCCTGAAGAGCCTTTCCGGCCTCCACTATACCGGCTACGAAATCCACATGGGCCGCAGTGAGGAGACCCTGCCGCCCCTGGCCGTTGGGGACAACGTATACGGCTCCTACATCCACGGCATCTTTGACGAGGCAGGCATTGCCCAGGCCATCGTTTCCGACCTGTGTCGCAAAAAGGGACTGGACCCCAGCGCCGTCCAGTCCTTCGACCCGGAGGCCTACAGGCAGCAGCAGTACGATGCCCTGGCCCAGGGGGTACGGGATGGCCTCAACATGGACTTTGTGTACCGGGTCCTGGAAAGAAAAGTATAAAACAGCTCCCCCGCCTCAATGAACGGCGCGGGGAGAAAGAAATGAATTTTTGTAGGGTCCGGGTTTAAATTTGCTGAAATAAAGGGGTAAATTCCGTTTTATTCAGAATATCCATTATGAACTGGTAAGCACCAGCACCTTTGCTGTATCGGCAGGGGTGCCGGTGCTTATTTTCCACATCAACCGTAGAAACGGGGACGGGTGAAAGACTGCCTGCTGTTGGAAGTGAGTGAGAGCCGGTAGAAAAACCCGTCTATGAACCCAGGGAACCGGCGAAAACCGCACCCGATGCATCGCAATTTGCTGCCGCCAGAGCATGGAGCAGGCGTTCTTTACGGCCTGAAAAAAAGCGCGTGTTCATAACGCAAATCCGTTATAAACACGCAATATGGTCCGAGTGGGTTCCAATCCCGTCAAAAGCAAGAATCCGGGACCCATCTTAGGAATGGGCCCCGGGCTCCTGGTCCGAGTGACAGGATTCGATTGGATTAAGGAGCAAATTCCGTCCAGCCGGAATTTGGGCAGGCTCCGCCGGAGCCTGCCATTTGAGCGGGTTCGAATCCTGTCAAAAGCAAGAATCCGGGACCCATCTTAGGAATGGGCCCCGGATTCCTGGTCCGAGTGACAGGATTCGAACCTGCGGCATCCTGCTCCCAAAGCAGGCGCGCTACCAACTGCGCTACACCCGGATAACCGAACCCATTATACAGGAAGCTTTTAGAAAAAGCAACAGAAATTTTTGCCGGCGGGGGGATGATTTCTGAGGCGGCTTCTGCTATAATGGGGCGGAGAAAGGCGGTGGGTGCATGAAGCTCCAAAAAGGACTGAGCCAGGAGTGGTTAAAAATAATTGCCTGTGTGACCATGCTGATCGACCATTTCGGCATCCTGGTACATTACAACATCTGGCTGCGGGTAATCGGGCGGCTGGCATTTCCGATTTATTGCTTTTTGATTTCCGAGGGCATCCGGCATACCCGGGACCCGAAAAAGTATTTTGGCAGACTCCTGCTGATGGCGCTGGTTACGGAGCCGGTGTACGACCTGGTGCTGTATCCATACGATGGGCTGTGGGCCCACCAGAATGTGCTTTGGACCCTGGCCTTGGGCGCCGTCATGCTGGAATGCATCCGCAGGGCAGCCAATCAGCCCTGGCGGTATCTCATCGTTATCCCCTTTGCCCTGGCGGCGGAGTGTATCCATTGCAGCTACGGCGGTGCAGGCGTCCTGATGATTGCGCTGTTTGGCCTGGTCCGGGATATTCCCTGGCAGAAGGCGGCCTGGCTGGTGGGGCTTCTCTGGATCAACGGCATCCTGCCCAGCGTTGGCGTTGAGGTGTTTGGCCTGAATATTCCCGTCCAGCTGTTTGCAACCTTTGCGCTGGTACCGATTTTTCTGTATTCCGGTGAGAAGCGAACCAAAAGCAAGGCGCTCTCCTGGGCCTTCTACCTCTTCTACCCGGTACACCTGCTGGTGCTGTATGGAATCCGGCAGCTGATGATCGCATTTGCGTAAATACATTAGGGGCTGTTGCAGAATTCATTTTGCAACGGCCCCCGGTTTTTACGGTGCGGCAGAATATTGCACCAGGTATTGCTCCCAGATATACCGGGTTTCGTCGGCCTCCAGGCCGAAGGCCTTGCGGATTCCTTCGCAGATGCGGCGAAGCTTGGCCTGCATCAGGGGCGGGGTAAACAGGTCCCCGTTTCCGGGATTGGCGGCGCATTCAAAAATCCGGGCCCGATCCTCGGCAGGGCTGACCATGGCATAGTCGTCCACAAAGCATCGGCTGGTGCCGGAAAGATAGGCGCTGTATTTGCTCATGTCGGCATAAGGCTCCAGGCTGTAGGCAAATTCCTGAGGATTCAGGTCCTGCCAGTTGTCGTAGGCGCTGCATTCTTCCAGTACCCGGGTATCAATCAGGTGACTGAATTCGTGGAACAGGGTATAGCGCAGGTCTTCTGTCCGGGCGGCAGCCAGGGCTACATAATATTGACCGTCCTCCTGAAATTGCAGCCCTTCTGCCCTGGCCAGGCTCCCGGAGGCAGAGGTGCCCTGGATGGTATCCACCAGGCATAGGGCAAATCCGTCCCAGCCCTCCTGAAGCCGGGTCAGGAACCCGTCGGGGAAAAAGGCAAGCAGGGTATCCAGGCTCTCCAGCATCCAGTCCGTTTCGTCCGGGGCCGCCATGGGGGTAAAGGTATAGTCCCAGGGGGTTGTTGAAACCGCATCTTCGTAAATGCGGATGTCCAGCCCGTATTTTTGTTTCAAAGCAGCTGCCTTTTTCAGGCTGCTGCTTTTTTCCTGGGCAGTTGCAGAAGACGCATAGGGAAGAAGGCAGCTTTCGGCGGCCTGGAGGGGAAAAGCGTCGTAGTGCCACCGGAGAATCAGCCATTGGTTATCCGTCTGGCTGTGGGCCAGAAGATAGACCTGTCCGCTATCTGTGACAACAGGGTCCCGGACCTGGTCAACCCCGCTGAGGACTACGGTGCTGCGGCACTGGCCGGTGGAGAGAAGGTACAGCTTCAGCTCCATTCCGCCCTCCGTGCTTCGTCCTGTGACGGCACCGGAAATGCCCGGCAGGAAGCCTGCAAGCGTTTCCTGAGCCTGGGTATGGAGCCGTTTGGGAGAATCGGAAAGCAGCAGAATTCTGGAAAATACACCCGGCTTTGCGCAAAGGGCCAGCCCTTCCGGCAGGACGGCTGCCTCCTGCGGGGCAAGGTCCTCATACAGGGCGCTGCCGTCAAGCGTGGAAATCAGCTGGGTGTTTTCCTCCCCCTGGGGATCGGTGAGGTGCAGCAGAAGGGTTTGCCCGTCGGAAAGGCAGTGCAAGGAGCCGTCCCGGATGGCCATATTGTCCCGGAGCAGCCGAATGAGGCCGGTGGATTGCTCCAGCGCATAGAGCCCATCCTGCTTTAAAAAATAGAAAGCGTCCGGGGAGACAGCCGGAGTCCCCAGGGTCCCTTCCGGCAAGGTATAGGTGCACAGCAGGGAAAGACTGCCGTCCAGCTGCCGGACCTGCCGGACGGATCGGTCGTAGACCCATAGGGAGCCGGCCGTTCCGGGAATGATCGTCTCTGCCGGTATTTGCGCAGTCAGGCGCAGGGAGTCCCCCGTATAGAGGCTTATGAATCCGCCTCCGGAAAGGACCAGAGCATCCCCCAGAGAGGATAGGAAGCAGCTTCCCGTTTGCTCTGTGGGAAATACCTCCAAAATGCCGCTGGTCTGCTGCTCCAGGGAATGACCGGAGACATGGAGGGTCTGCTCCGGGGCAGTGGTGGCCACGGGGTCTGGGGGCTGTGTTTTTCCGCAGCCGGTTAGCAGAAGCAGGCAGAGAAAAGCGGCAAGCAATTTCATGGTCATTGTCTCCTGGCCAGGGTATAGTCGTCTCCCTGGCGGTAGTAGGGGCACTGCCGGGAGCGGGAGGTCATGATACGGTATACCTCGTCCTCATCCAGGTCCATCATGCAGTAGTATTCATCGTACTCCTCATCATAATCATAATACCAGCAGGTGTCGCATTGTGTCGGATCCATGGTTATTCCTCCAGAATACGGAAAGAAAAGTTTCCGTCCTCGTACAATAGATAGCTGTGGCTGCCGTCCTTGGGGATGGAGACGCTGCCGGGGTTCAGGCAGCGGATGCCGTTTATCACCTGGTCGAATTTTACATGGGTGTGTCCGTACAGGAAAACGGAGCCCTGGGGCAGGGCGGGCAGGCTTTCCGGGTTCCGGTGGTGCCCATGGGTCAGGTAGAAGGTTTTGCCGTCCAATAGCAGCTGGGCGTAGTCTGCAAGACAGGGGAAGGGCAGCACCATCTGGTCTACCTCCGCCTCACAGTTGCCCCGGACGGCGATGATTTTTTCCTGCATGGCGCTGAGCATGGGGATGACCTTTTTGGGGGCATAGTCCCTGGGCAGGTCGTTCCGGGGGCCGTGGTACAACAGGTCCCCCAATAGGACGACTTTGTCCGGGTTTTCCTTTGCAATCTCCTCGCAGAGCTTGCCGCACCAATAGGCGCTGCCGTGAATATCGGATGCAATGAGCAGTTTCATGGGAATGTTCTCCTTTGGGTAGTAATAAGGCAGCATCCTCAGATGCTGCCCAGGTATGCTTCAACCTCGAAAGGCCGCAGCTTTTCGTCTTTGCGCAGGTACAGGGGGTGATGGGGGTGGCCCTTTTTGGTGATGGCCCCGGCGCAGTACCAGTGGGCGCCGTATTCCTTGCCGATGGCCAGCATATCCCGAACACAGTCCTTTAAATACCCCCGCTTTTCGATAATGGCTCCCCAGGCGGCCCAGATGGCGGGGGCATTGGAAAGGGACAGCACATACCGGAAGGCTTCCATATTTTCCTTGTGGAGCAGGGGGTTGCAAATACGTTCCATGGTATCCGGGTTGGTAGCCCGCTGGGCGTAGACATTGAACATCAGGAAGCTGTCGTAGCCGTTTCCCAGAGCAATGCGCTCTACGGACTTCAGGGTGTTGTCCAGGTCGTCCGGCTGGGCGGTGGAGGGGTTGATGCCGATGCAGATGAGGGGCTTTTCTCCCCGGGTGCCCAGAATGTACCGGTATTCGGAATAAAAGTTAGGGGCATAGAGCCACTTTTGAACGTCGTAATCCGGGCTTGGAGTGTTGGCGGCCTTCAGGGCATCGGCAAAGGTTACAAGCTCCAGGTCCATGGTTGTTCCGTTGGGAATATGCATTTAATTCTCCTCGTGGGGGAACCACCAGCTCTTGCTGGGGTCGTGGAAGGGGCAGTCGTTGGGGTCCAGGCCCTTCTGGCGGCACCAGGCGCTGAAGGCGGTGTCCAAAAAGGAGAAGACACCGTCCATATTGGACTGGAGGCTTACCACATCGCCGCCCTCCATGTTCAGCTCTACCACAATGTTGCCGCCGGTGATGAGGTACAGCTTCTGGGAGACAATCCGGTCATAGCGGTAGCTGTGGCTCTTCCGGAACAGGTGGGATACCAGAAAGCTGTCCTCCCCGTAAAAAATGCCAAAGCTCAGGTAATATACGATAAAGGAGGCCCCCAGCAGCAGGACAATCAGCCCGCCCCAGAGCAGTACCTTATCGTTTCCGGCCCCTGTAACCATAGCGGCAATGCCGATGGCGCTGAGGATAACGCCAAAGACCCCGTAGCGCTTATTGACCCGCACGGCCAGGCCGGACAGATGCTCTGCCTTGCTGCGGAACAGCTTTTGAAATCCAATATCCACCAGGCGGCACACCCCAAATACCAGGGCGGCCACAACGATCCAAACCAACGCTTCCATGCTCTTCTCTCCTTCTTATGCCCAAAGCACCAAATCAACCGGAATATCAAATTCCTCCGTTTCCAATTTGTCCATCACCTGAAAATCGTAGCATAGGGCCACGGTGGGGTGGTGGGGCTCCCGGGAGAGAAACTTGTCGTAAAAGCCGCCGCCGTAGCCGATGCGGTGGCCCTGGGGGTCGAAAACCAGGCCGGGCATCAGCACCAGGGCCGTTTCGTCCGTGGCCTCCGGGCCGTCGTCAATGGGCTCCGGAATTCCGGCGTAGCCCTTGGAAACCCGCGTCAGGTCCGGCAGGAGTATGAACTTCATATCGTCCCCAAAAACCTTGGGTACGGCTACCTGCTTGCCGTCCAGAAGCGCCTGCTTTAAAATCGGCACAGTGCGGACCTCCTGGTTGTAGGGCAGGTACCCATAAATGGTCTTTGCATCCCGGTATGCCGGGCATTCCCGGAATTTCTCCCCCAGAATGCGGCTTTTTTCTTCAATTTCGGCGGGGGTCATGGCCCGCTTTTGCTGCCGGATCCGGGCCCGGAGCTCTTTTTTATTCACCATCGGCAGATGCCTCCTCGTTTGCTTTTTCCTTTGGGCTGCCGTACATCCGGAACCACAGGGATACGGCGGCCTGGCCCGGGATCCCCAACAGGAAGATCTGGGGTACGTTGGCCCGGGCAAATACCCAGACGGATGCATAAATGCTCAAAAGGCAGCCCCACACGATGACGGAGATTAAAGTCTTGTTCCAGCTGAAATTCCGCCAGGCGGACCGGAGGCTCAAAAGCACAATGGCGGTTACGGGCACGGCATATACAAAGCTCAGCCAGCTGTAGGGAATATGGAAGGCCGTCAGCACCACATAGAAAAACAGGGCCACAAACAGGACCAAGGTAAAGCAAAGGTCCTGGATCACTTTTCGGCTGGCCCGGGGCTTGTCTGGGGCTGCCTTGGGAATCCGGGCCTTGGCCGGGTCCTGGAGAAGGTCGTCCACGGTGACGCCAAAAAGCTGGGCCAGCTGCATCATGGTCAGCACATCGGGGATGGATTCCCCCCGCTCCCATTTGGAAACGGCCTTATCGGAATAGCTGAGCTTCTCCGCCAGCCCCGCCTGGGTCATTCCCGCAGCCTTCCGGCGCTCCGCAATATTGGCGCCGATACGGCTTTTGATCATCTCGTCGTCCATGGTGTTCCTCCTATCGTTCACTATAAATTATAGTAACATAATCCGGAACCCATTTCAACAAGGAATTTGTGAACGGAAGAAGTAAAAAACCTTCCCCCGAAGGGGAAGGCAAAGGTGCTTATTCCAGCTCGAAGGCGCCGGTATACAGCTGATAGTAGGTGCCCTTCTGGGCAATCAGGTCGTCGTGGGTGCCCCGCTCGATGATGCGGCCGTGGTCCAGAACCATAATGCAGTCGGAGTTCCGGACGGTGGACAGCCGGTGGGCGATGACAAACACGGTCCGGCCCTTCATAAGGGCATCCATACCGGCCTGCACCAGGGCCTCGGTGTGGGTATCGATGGAGGAGGTGGCCTCGTCCAGAATCATAACGGGGGGATCGGCTACCGCGGCCCGGGCGATGGCAATCAGCTGCCGCTGGCCCTGGGACAGGTTGCCGCCGTTGGCGGTCAGCAGAGTGTTGTAGCCGTCGGGAAGCCGGGTGATAAAGTCGTCGGCGTTGGCCAGCTTTGCCGCGTGGATACATTCCTCGTCGGTGGCATCCAGCTTGCCGTAGCGGATGTTATCCATGACGGTGCCGGTGAACAGGTTGGTTTCCTGGAGCACCACGCCCAGGGACCGGCGCAGATCCGGCTTGCAGATCTTGTTCACATTGATGCCGTCGTAGCGGATCTTGCCGTCGGCAATGTCGTAAAAGCGGTTGATAAGGTTCGTAATGGTGGTCTTGCCGGCACCGGTGGCGCCTACAAAGGCGATTTTCTGGCCGGGATGGGCATACAGGGTTACATCATGCAGTACGGTCTTTTCCGGCACATAGCCAAAGTCCACATTCTCCATGGTGATGTCGCCTTTCAGCTCGGTGTAGGTCACGGAGCCGTCGGCCTGATGGGGATGCCGCCAGGCCCAGTGGCCGGTGTGCTCGGGGCACTCGTGGACGGTGCCGTCAGCGTCAATGTGGGCATTTACCAGGGTCACATAGCCCTCGTCCTCCTCGGGCGCCTCGTCCATCAGGGTGAAGATTCGCTCCGCACCGGCCAGAGCCATGACAATGGCGTTGATCTGGTTGGAAATCTGGGAGATGGGCATATTGAAGCTGCGGGACAGAACCATAAAGGCCATCAGGCTGCCAAGGCTCAGAAGGCTGCCATTGGACTTAATGCAGATCAGGCCGCCGAAAATGGCCAGGACCGCGTACTGGGCATAGCCCAGGTTGTTGTTGATGGGGCCCAGCATATTGGAGAACTTGCCGGCGCTGTAGGCGTTGGCCCGCAGCTCCTCGTTGATCTTGTCAAAGTCCTCCTTGCAGACTTCCTCGTGGTTAAAGATCTTGACCACCTTCTGGCCGGAGATCATTTCCTCGATATAGCCGTTGACGGTGCCCAGGGCTTTCTGCTGGCCGATGAAGTAACCGGCGGACTTGCCGGCCAGCACCTTGGTCGCGTAGACAATCAGGGCTACGGTAAAGGCCATGACGATGGTCAGCATCCAGGAGGTATCAATCAGGTTGAAGAGGACTACAACCAGAGTTACAACGGAGGACAGGCACTGGGGCACGGCCTGGGACAGCATCTGCCGCAGGGTATCGATGTCGCTGGTATAGCAGGACATGATGTCACCGGCAGGGTGGCTGTCGAAGTACCGCAGGGGCAGCCGCTGCATTTTGGTAAACAGTTCATCCCGGATGGACTTCTGGACACCCTGGGTGACGGCTACCATCAGGTAGTTATACAGGAAAGCGCCTACAATGCCTACGGCAAAGATGCAGGCCATTTTGGTAAGGTAGCCCAGCAGGGGCCCAAAGTCCGTAGAGCCGCTGGCCACCATGGTCAGAATATAGTCATCCACCAACGGGCCAAGTGCCCGGCTGCCCTGGGCCTGTGCAACGGAGGTCAGGACGATGCAGACCATGACCACAACCAGCAGGGCGGAGTACTTTTTCATATAGCTCAGAAGACGGAAAAGGGTCTTCTTCGGATTGGCTGCTTTGCGGCCGTCGCCGCGTATTCTGACAGGAGGCATTATTCCGCACTTCCTTTCTGCTGAGATTCATAAATGCCCCGATAGAAGGCAGATTCCTTCATGAGGCTGTCGTGGTTGCCCACGCAGGCCACATGGCCGTTTTCCATGACCAGGATGATATCGGAATCCTGAATGGAGGAAATACGCTGGGCGATGATGAGCTTGGTGGTGCCGGGGATCTCTTCCCGGAAGGCCTTGCGGATCATGGCGTCGGTATGGGTGTCCACGGCGGAGGTGGAGTCGTCCAGAATCAGGATCTTGGGCTTTTTCAGCAGGGCCCGGGCGATGCACAGGCGCTGCTTCTGGCCGCCGGAAACATTGGTGCCGCCCTGCTCAATGTGGGTATCGTACCCATCGGGGAAGGACCGGATAAAGTCGTCGGCGCAGGCAAGCTGGCAGGCATGGACCAGCTCCTCGTCGGTGGCATTTGCATTGCCCCAGCGCAGGTTTTCCTTGATGGAGCCGGAGAACAGGGTGTTCTTCTGCAGCACCATGGCTACATTGTCCCGGAGAACCTCCAGGTCGTAATCCTTTACATCCCGGCCGCCTACCTTCACGGTGCCCTCGGTGGCATCGTACAGCCGGGGAATCAGCTGGACCAGGGTGCTCTTGGAGGAACCGGTGGCGCCCAGAATGCCCACGGTGCTGCCTGCGGGAATGTGCAGGTTCACATTCTGCAGGGCAGGCCGCTTGGCCTTGGCGGAATAGCGGAAGGATACGTTCTCAAAGTCGATGGAGCCGTCCTGTACTTCCTTCAGGGCGTTCTCCGGGGAGGTAATGCTGGGCTCCTCCTCCAGAATCTCGTAGCACCGGTGCAGGGGCGCCCGGGCCATAATGGTCATAACAAAGACCATGGACAGCATCATAAGAGCCGTAAGAATCTGGGTGGTGTAGGTGAACATGGAGCTCAGCTCGCCGGTGGTCAGGCCCAGGGCGCTATTGTTGCCGGAGGCCACTACCAGGTGGGCACCGATCCAGGAAATGGCCAAAATGCAGCCGTAAACGCAGAACTGCATGGCCGGGTTGTTGACGGCCAGAATGTGCTCGGCCTTGCAGAAGTCTCTGTAGATGGATTGGGAAATGGCAGTGAACTTATCCACTTCCTTGTCTTCCCGCACGAAGCTTTTTACCACCCGGATGCCGTGGACATTTTCCTGGACCACGGTATTCAGCTTATCATAGGTCTGGAACACCCGGTCGAAGATTTTAAAGACCAGGGGCACGATGCCCAGCAGCACCAGGGCCAGAACGGGAATGGCCACAAAGTACACCGTGCTCAGCTTGGGGCTGATGCGCAGGGAAGAGATCATGGCCAGAATCAGCATCATGGGGCAGCGAATGGCCATACGGATGCTCATCTGGAAGGCCATCTGCAGGTTGGCCACATCGGAGGTCAGCCGGGTCACGATGGAGGCGGAGGAGAACTTATCGATGTTGGCAAAGCTGTATTCCTGAACCCGATAGTACATATCGTGGCGCAGGTTCCTGGCAAAGCCGGTGGCGGCCTTGGAGGCATAGGTGGCGGACATGACGCCGAACATCAGGGAAGCAACGGCGCACAGTAGCAGAAGCAGGGCCTTCTGTACCACTACGGTCATGTTGCTCATGGCAATGCCCTGGTCGTAAAGGTCTGCCATCACCAGGGGGATGGTCACCTCCATGGCTACCTCTCCGATCATAGCCAGGGGAGAGGCCAGGGCAGCCCACTTGTATTCCCGGATACATTGGGCAAGTCGTTTTATCATTCGTTGAATTCCTCCTTTGGTAGTATTGCGTCGGGGGATACGTTGTGCAGGGCCCGTGCAAGATAGCTCCGGAATTGCTGCTTCTCCACCGGGCTGAAGTCCTGCACCAGCTGCTCCTCACCCTGGCGGATGACGGCAGACATGGTTTCAATGTATTGCTCCCCTTTGGGTGAAAGGTAGACAAGCTTCCGTCTCCGGTCCTGGGGGTCCGGCTGTAAGGAAACAAAGCCCTTCTTTTCCATCCGGGCCAGGAGGCCGGAAATGGTGGGGTGGGTCAGCTGCAGGTGTTCCTCCATGTCCCTGACGCATGGCGGCTCCGCGCTGTGGGCCAGATACCCCATAATATGTCCCTGGGAAAAGGTCAGCCCCGTTTCGGAAAGCGCATTGTTGATGTTTTGTCCAAGCGCGCAGCTGATGGCCCGGAACATATGTCCGTAGTCGTGCAAGGAATCCCTCCTTTTTTATTAGGTAGCAAGCTACGCAATATTCTAGCACAATTCACAAATTTTGCAAGGGTTTTTTGTGAAATTCATAAAAGGTTCAAAAATGAAGAAAGGGGGCTGCTGCAAAAAAATAGCAGCAGCCCCGAGATTACAAGGCCTTTTTAGTTTTCCGCCCAGCCTCTGGTTCTTGCCACGGCCTTTTTCCAGCCTTCCAGCCGGGCTTGCCTTTCTTCCTCCGGCAGCTCCGGGGTAAAGAGCCGGTCTTCCTTGCGGATGGCCTTGATCTGTTCAAGGTTCTTCCAGAAGCCCACGGCCAGGCCGGCCAGGTAAGCTGCCCCGGCGGCGGTGGTTTCTACGCAGCCGGGACGCTCCACCGGGGCGGCGGTCAGGTCCGCCTGGGTTTGCATCAGATAGTTGTTGGCGGAAGCGCCGCCGTCTACATTCAGGGCGGAAAGGCGGATACCGGCATCCGCCTCCATGGCGGTGAGTACATCGCCTACCTCGTAGGCAATGGAATCCAGGGTGGCCCGGATCAGGTGGTACTTGCTGACGCCCCGGGTCAGCCCCAGTACGGCCCCCCGGGCATAGGCATCCCAGTAGGGGGCCCCCAGCCCCGTAAAGGCGGGGACCACATAGCAGCCGTTGGTATCCGGTACCTTCCGGGCCATGTACTCGGAGTCCGCGGCGGATTCAATGAGCCTCAGTTCGTCCCGGAGCCACTGGATGGCGGCGCCGGCTACAAAGATGGAGCCCTCCAGGGCGTAGTTCACTTCCCCGTTTAATCCCCAGGCCACGGTGGTTACCAGGCCGTTTTTGGAGAAGATGGGGTTCTTTCCGGTGTTCATCAGCAGGAAGGCGCCGGTGCCGTAGGTACACTTGGCGTTCCCGGGGGCAAAGCAGGTCTGGCCGAAAAGGGCCGCCTGCTGGTCTCCGGCGGCACCGGCAATGCGGATGGGGGCGCCGAAGAACTGGGCCTGGGTCGTGCCGTAAACCTCCGAGGAAGGCACGGGGGTGGGAAGCATCTGCTTTGGAATGCCGAAGCGGTCCAGAATGTCCTGGTCCCAGGCAAGGGTGTTGATGTTAAAGAGCATGGTCCGGGAGGCGTTGGAGTAGTCCGTCACATGGACCTTGCCGCCGGTGAGCTTCCAGATCAGCCAGGTCTCCACGGTGCCGAAGAGAATCTCGCCCTTTTCTGCCCGCTGCCGGACGCCGGGCACGTTTTCCAGGATCCACCGGATTTTGGTGCCGGAAAAATAGGGATCGATGACAAGGCCGGTCTTTTGCCGGATGGTATCCACCAGATCCTCTTTCACCAGCTGGTCGCAGAAGGGGGCCGTCCGGCGGCATTGCCACACGATGGCATTGTACACGGGCCGGCCGGTAGTGGCATCCCAAAGGATGGTGGTCTCCCGCTGGTTGGTGATGCCAATGGCCGCAATGTCCCCGGCGGTGGCGCCGATGTTTGCAAGGGCCTGCCGGGCAACTTCCAATTGGGTGGTAAAAATCTCGTCCGCGTCATGCTCCACCCAGCCGGGGCGCGGAAAAATCTGGGTGAATTCCTTTTGGGCCAGAGAGCAGATGTCTCCCTGCCGGTTAAAGAGAATGGCCCGGTTGGAGGTAGTGCCGGAGTCCAGTGCCAGAATGTATTCTGCCATGGGAATCACGCCTTTCTGTTTTTATTGAATGTGCGTGTGGTTGTTAATGTGGTCGGCGCAGTAGCAATAGTAGCCGTTGCATTTGGAGCAGTAGCGGAACTCCATATCCGGGTCCGAAATGTCCGTCTTGCCGCATACGGTGCAGCGGTGGGTGTAGGCCTTTTCCTGCTTGGGTGGATTTTCCACCTTAAAGTGGATCACCTTGGGCTGAGGGGCCGCCTTGGGCTTTTTCTTAAAGAGCTTCCGGATTTTATTCTGCCAGCTCAGGGGCACCACGTTCAGTACATCCTTGCCGAAGAACAGAAAATAGTTGCCCAGAGCAATCAGCGGGAATAGGTTGGCGGCGGAGTAGGGAGGGGAGAAAACCCCAATGAAGACGGTTGCCAGATCGATAAGGGCAAAAATCCAGGCCTTGACGGGGATAATGAAAAACAGCAGAAAACCCGCATCCGGGTACAAGGTAGCAAAGCCCAAAAACAGGCTCATATTCAGGTAATACACGCTGGCGGCGCAGCCCGTAATCAGGCCGTAGATGTCCATCAGCAGCATCCCCGTAAAATAGAAGATGTTGAATTTCAGGGTGCCCCACTGCCGCTCCATGGCAGACCCCAGAGAGTAGTAGCACACCAGAGTGATGAGCATAAAGAGAATGTTGCTGTTCAGCAGGGTCAGAGGATAGGTAAAGAGCCGCCAAACCTGCCCCCGCAGGATCTGGGCCCGGCTGAAGCACAGCACATTGTAAAGGGTCAGGTTCCCGGTAAACATACTGATGAGGTACACCACGGCGTTCCCCAGGGTGATGTAGAGCATCAGATTGGGAATGCCCTTATTGCGGTTGGCATAGCAGAACCGCTCAAAATTTCGGCGCAGATTTTTCAATGCGTTCAACTCCTAGAAATAGACTGGTAACCATTTTACCAGCAAAGGGGGGGAATGTCCATAGAGGAAATGTTAAATTCATGTACCCCTTTGAAAAATGTGCATCCCCGCCAGTAAGTCCCGGCGAAACCGCCGGGCAGCAGCTTACCAGCAGCGCAATCACCAAAACAGGGAAAGCACTCTGGCAGAAATGGTACGTTTTATTGGATCTCCTCCCGTTCTTTTTTGATCCCGGGAAACCGGGACCGATTGAAATCGTTCCAGGAATTCCCTTAGAAAAGTTCAACGACATGGTTTATTTCCAGCCTTGGCCAGCCCATTTCCGCGCCTCTGCGGATTACCTCCTCCGGGTCCTCCTCGGTGCGGTACAGAGCCAGGGGCGCCGCAAACTCCACCAGCTCGATGCCATAGAGTGATGCGATCTGCTCCGCCTCCTCCTGGGTCTGGGCGGAGGCCATCAGCTGCCCGTTGGAAGCTGCCGTTCCGCCCCCTGTTCCGGCGGGGATGGAGGTTGACTTCCGGCATCCGCCGCAAACAAATGCCGCCAGCAAACACAGCACCGCCGCCAGCCGCTTTTTCATAACGTGGCCCCCTTTCGATTTGTGTCCACTATGGAAGATGGACCTTTCATTACTTTGCGTATCTCCTTTATAATAACATATATAGGCGCAAAAGGGTTACACAATCGTAAAAAAATATGCGATACAGGCTTCCCCTTATCTTATCCCCATTCTCCCCTTGACAAAAGAAAGAAAACCGTGTAAAATGCTCTTTACAACTGCATACAAGCCTTATCAAGAGTGGTGGAGGGAACGGCCCGATGAAACCCGGCAACCTGAGTATTTAAGGTGCCAAATCCGGCGGCAAACGAAAGATGAGGATCTGATAAACGCAACACGCACATCGGGTCCTTCGGTGTGCGGTTTTTCTTACCCAAAAACGGAAACAAAGAAAGGACAAAACATGGAAAAAAGACTCTTTACCTCTGAATGCGTTACCGTTGGCCACCCCGACAAGGTGGCGGACTCCATCTCCGATGCCATCCTGGATGCCTGTCTCCGGGAAGACCCGGGCTCCCGGGTGGCCTGCGAGACCATGGTTACCACCGACTTCTGTCTGATCTGCGGCGAAATCACCACCAAGGCCAAGGTGGATTACGCCGCCGTTGCCCGCCAGGCTATCCGGAACATCGGCTACACCCACCCCGGCGACGGCTTCGATGCCGACACCGTGGAAATTCAGTGCCGCATCCATACCCAGTCCGCGGACATCGCCTTGGGCACCAATGACCAGGTGGGCGGCGCCGGAGATCAGGGCATGATGTTCGGCGGTGCCTGCACCCAGACCAAGGAGCTGATGCCTCTGCCCGCCGCTATGAGCCGGGCCCTGTGCAACCGGCTTACTGCCTGCGTTAAGGAAAATGACCTGCTGCGGCCCGACGGCAAAACCCAGGTCAGCGTGGAGTTCGATGAAAAGGGCAACGTGCTGGGTATCGATACTGTGGTGGTTTCCATTATGCACAGCGCGGATTTCCAAATGGATGCCCTGCGGGAGTACATCAGGAAGCAGGTCATCGACCCGGTGCTGGCGGACTACGGCTTTGATGGGGAGCAGGTGCCCCACATCTACATCAACCCCACCGGCAGCTTTGTCATCGGTGGCCCCAACGGGGACACCGGCCTTACCGGGCGGAAGATCATTGTGGATACCTACGGCGGCTACTTCTCCCACGGCGGCGGCGCCTTCTCCGGCAAGGACCCCACCAAGGTGGACCGCAGCGCCGCCTACATGGCCCGGTACATGGCCAAGAACCTGGTAGCCGCAGGCCTTGCCGGCAAGGTCCAGGTGCAGCTGGCTTACGCCATCGGCGTGGCGGAGCCCGTCTCCGTCCGGGTGGACAGCTACGGCACCGGCACCATCCCCGACGAGAAGATGGAAGCGCTTCTGCGGAAGACCTGCGACCTGACCCCCGCCGGCATCATCCGCAAGCTGGACCTGCGCCGCCCCGTTTACGCCCCCACCGCCGCCCAGGGACACTTCGGTGTGAATAACTACACCTGGGAGCAGACCGATTTGGCGGAAACCTTAAAAGAATTGGCAAAATAATCATTTTAAGGCCGCCCACACGGGCGGCCTGTTTTGTACCGTAGGGGCGGCTGCCAGCCGCCAGAAATCTACCGATACAGACCGGAAGGTTGAATGGTATCCGTTGCCGGTTTGGAAATTCCCCTTCCCCCTCCATGCAGGAGGGGGAAGGAGTCTCATTCAGGGTGCCTGCCATTCAACCTACCAGTTCCGTATCGATACCTTACAACAGCAAAAACCGGAGAAGGAAATTTTCCCTCTCCGGTTTATGTTATAGATTACACCGCGTGTCCGGTCTTTTTGATGACTTCGATGACGGAGTCCACCAGGTCCTGGCAGACTACCTTGCTTTCGGCTTCCACCATAACCCGGATGACGGGCTCGGTGCCGGATTCCCGGACCAGAATGCGGCCGGTGGAGCCCAGCTGGGCGGCTACTTCGGCAATGGCCTTCTGGACGGCGGGGTCGTTCTGGGCGGCGGCCTTGTCGTCTACCCGTACGTTCTTCAAAACCTGGGGGTAGAAGGTAAAGCCCTCGCACAGCTGGCTCAGGGTCTTCTTCTTGGCCAGCATGGCTTCCATGACCTTCAGGCTCGTGAGGATGCCGTCACCGGTGGAGGCGTAGCGGGAGAAAATGATGTGGCCGCTCTGCTCACCGCCCAGGCGGTAGTTGTTCATCATCATGTTCTCGTAGACATACTTGTCGCCAACCTTGGTTTTTTCGTAGTTGATGCCGCATTCGTCAAAAGCCTTGTACAGGCCGAAGTTAGACATAACGGTGGTAACGACGGTGTTGCCCATCAGCAGGCCCTGCTCCTTCATCACCTTGCCGCAGATGTAGAGAATGTGGTCACCGGTGATGAGGTTGCCCTTTTCGTCTACGCACAGGCACCGGTCGGCATCGCCGTCGTAGGCAAAGCCCACATCCAGGCCGTTTTCAATCACAAAGCGCTGCAGGCCCTCAATGTGGGTGGAGCCGGCATCCTTGTTGATGTTGTAGCCGTCGGGCTGGGCGTTAATCACATAGGTCTTGGCGCCCAGGGCGTCAAATACATTTTTGGCGATGTTCCAGGAACTGCCGTTGGCGCAGTCCAGGCCCACCCGCATTCCCTTAAAGGAATAGATGCCCAGGGAAATCAAATAGCCGATGTACCGGTTCCGGCCGGACACATAGTCTACAGTGCGGCCGATCTGCTCCCGCTTGGCGGCGGGGAGCTCGTCCCAGTGACGGCCGAAGCACTCCAGGCTGCCGTCGATATAGGCCTCTACCAGGGAAATGACGGATTCATCCATCTTTTCGCCGGAGCTGTTGATCAGCTTGATGCCGTTGTCATAGTAGGGATTGTGGCTGGCGGAAATCATAATGCCACAGTCAAAGCCATCGGTCCGGGCCACATAGGCAACGGAGGGGGTGGTGGTGACGTGAAGCAGATAGGCATCCGCGCCGGAGGCCACCAGGCCGCCTACCAGGCTGTACTCAAACATATAGCTGGAGCGGCGGGTATCCTTGCCGATGACGATTCTTGCAGGCTCGTCGGAGCCGCCTCTGCGCTTTAATTGGCAGTAGTACCAGCCCAAAAAGCGACCTACCTTAAAGGCGTGGTCGGCGGTCAGGGTGCAGTTGGCTTCGCCGCGGAAGCCGTCGGTTCCAAAATATTTACCCATGGTAAAATTCCTCCATCAGTCATGTTTGGCGACGACGATGCCGCCGGTTTTCCAGATGCTGTTTGCGGGAACCACACCCCGGACGCAGGAGGTGGGATAGATATTGGTATGGGGGCCAATGACGGTGCCGGGATTCAGGACGCTGTTGCAGCCCACTTCCACGAAGTCGCCCAGCATGGCGCCGAACTTTTTGAGGCCCGTGGGAATCTGTTCATCCTTATCCTTAACCACCACCAGGGTTTTATCGGACTTTACATTGGAGGTCAGGCTTCCGGCACCCATGTGGGATTTATAGCCCAGGATGCTGTCGCCTACATAATTATAGTGGGGGACCTGCACGTTATCGAAAAGAATCACGTTTTTCAGCTCCACGGAGTTGCCTACCACGCAGTTTTCGCCCACCAGGGCGCTGCCGCGGACAAAGGCACAGTGCCGGACCTCGGTATTGGCCCCAATAATGCAGGGGGCACCCAAGTACGCAGTGGGGGCCACGGCGGCGGTTTTGTGTACCCAAACCTGGGGCGCCACTTCCTTATAATCATCGCCCAATGTCTGCCCCAGAGAGACGATGAATTGTTTGATACCGGACAGGGCTTCCCAGGGATAGGTAAAATTGGAGAGATATTCGCCGGCGGCGGTGTGACTCAGGTCATACATATCTTTGACAGTAAGCATAAAAAGCTCCTTCCTGTGGCGATCCATGGGGAAGCCACGGGTCTTACTATACACCACAGGAAGGGGCTGTGTCAATGCAAATTTTGTTAAGATTTATAGATTTATATTTGAAATGTGCACGGAAATTGCGGAATGAAAATATTGCGCAATAAAAATACGAAAATTTCGCACTTTTGTATTACTTCGTGAGGGAAAATTGGAGCTGGTCCAGGTTGACCCGGTCGGCCAGGCGGGAGATAAATACGGCATTGCTGGGCCGGGGAATGTTGCCGCTGCCGTCCGGCTGAAAAATTTGAACCCATACGCTTTCGCAGCGCTGGGCCCAGGCGCTTTGGATGGCGTTCCGGATGGAGCGTTCTACCTGGGCGCTGTTGCAGGAAAACTGCCGGGCAATACTGGGATAGAGTTCTTTGGTGATGGACTGCATGGGGTTGACCGCAATGCTTAAAATGGCTTCCCGCAGGTAGGAATAGCCGCGGAGTTTGGTAGAAACGCCCAGGGAGACCAACAGGTTGGATACATGGGTCCGGTTATCCGGCGCGCTGAGGCTGGGGCGAGGGCGTTTGCTGCTCAGGTCCTTGACCCGGTTGACAATGGCACGAATATCGCAGGGCTTAACCATCAGGTACTCTACGCCCAACTTGGTTGTCGCTTCTACAACATAGTCGTTGGCCAGTCTGGTAGTGGCCAGGGTGGTGGGGTGAATGCCGGAGGCGGCCAGAGCCTGCAGCAGACTCAAGCCGTCCAGCTCCGGAAGCATCAGGTCCATGATGAGAATGTCAGGTAAACTCCGTTTGAGAAAGTCCAGGGCTTCCTTCCCGGTCCTGCAGGAATAGATTCGGTAATTCCCTTGAAGCGCGTTGGTGAGCGTGGAGCGAAACTCTTCGGAGCTGTCTGCGATCAATATAGATTGCGTCTCCAAATGTATTTCCTCCTTTGGGATTGGCGGTTTCATAGATATGCTACACGACCATCTTTCGGATGAATAAAGAATACCATAGGATTTGATTGATTTCAATGAGCGAATTGGTACTATTTATCGACAATTATCGACAGTATGCGACGAAATAAGACAAAAAAGCCCGACGCGCCGGATTTATGCGCGTCGGACTTTGTTAATAATAGCGTAAATTCAGGGCGTTTCCGTGCCAAATCGGTTGAAGTATTCGTACCAGTCGTCGTAGCTGCCCTCCTGGGGCATGGCGCTGGCCGCATCCTCGGCAGGACGCTGGGAAAGGGTAATGGGAAGCTCCAGCTCCTTGCCGGAGCGGTACACCCGCACGGTGGTTTCGTCTCCGGCCTGGTAAGCCCGGAGGCATCTTGCCAGGGCATTGAAGCTGGTAACGGGCTCCGATCCCAGGGCGACAATAATGTCCTTGGCCTGAATCCCGGCTTCCGCGGCGCAGGAATCCGGCTCTACGGATTCCACATAGGCGCCCTTCGGCAGCCCGTAGGTATCCACGGCGGCGGTTTCCACATCCATTCCCCGGATGCCCAGATAGGCGGAGTTTACATATCCCTGGGTCTGCAGATCTTCAATACTCTTTTTCAGATCGTCAATGGGAATGGCGAAGCTCAGGCCTTCAATGGAGGCGCCGGAGTTGGTGGTACCGGAGTACTTGGCAGTGGTGATGCCCACAACCTCGCCCCGCATATTAAAGAGGGGACCGCCGGAATTGCCGGAGTTGATGGCGGCATCCGTCTGGAGCATATTTACCACGTTGCTGTCCGTAGAAACCTCCCGGTTTTTGCCGCTGATGTAGCCTACGGTCTGGGTGGCCTCCAGGGCACTCAGGGGATTGCCAATGGCAACGACCATATCCCCTACGGCCAGGTCCTTGCTGGAGCCAAGAGTGACGGGGGATAGCCCCTCGGCTTCGATTTTAATCAGGGCCATATCCGCAGAATTGTCCCGGCCGATGAGGGAGGCCTCGTAGCTCTGGCCGTTTTGGGTGTTGACGGTGACCTTTTTGGCATTTTCGATTACATGATAGTTGGTGACCACAAAGCCATCCTCGGAAATGACGAAGCCGGAGCCGGTAACGGTGCGGCGCAGGGTCTGGCCGGATACGGTGGCTGTGGCGTCGCAGGTAATGCCTACTACGGAATTCACATTCCGGGCATATACCTGGGCGGGGGTCAGCACCTCTCCGGCGGGCAGCGGTGTGGATAGGTCGCCGGAAGTGCTCTCCAGGGCGGACAGCTGCCGCTCCAGGGAACTGATCCGTTCGGACAGATAGGCATTCTGGGCATCGGCGTCACTGCGTACCCGGGCGGAGACCAACAGTCCCGTTACCAGGCAGCCCACGGCGACACAGGCCACGGTGCCCAAAAACCTGGGAAATTTCAGCTTCCGCTTCCGCTTGTGGGCCCCGGCAGGACGGGTATGGGTGTCGTAAAAGCTTTCGTAAGGCGAGTCGGCATAGGGAGAATCGGGCTCCTGGGGGGCGCTTTCCCCTGGGGTGTCCG
Organism: uncultured Oscillospiraceae bacterium; assembly: GCA_934565415.1. Taxonomy (GTDB): domain Bacteria; phylum Bacillota; class Clostridia; order Oscillospirales; family Oscillospiraceae; genus Faecousia. Next base: position 1,643 of record CAKTHQ010000029.1, on the reverse strand, counting down.
CATTTTCCTGAGGGGCATTCTCCGCAGGCTGCTCCTGGGCGGGCACTTCTGCGGCAGGCACTGCCTCCTCCGGTTGGGATGCGGGTGTATCTTCAAAGGATTCCATAGGCGAACCTCCTGATATGTATAAAGATGGGGAAACTGGTATCATGATACCCGGTTTTGGGGTTTTCGTCAAGGAAAGATTATAAGTTCTCCCGGGCAGGGGATGCCCGGGAAGAAAATCACTTTTTGCGGAAGGACATACAGTCGGTGCACCGGTCCTGGGTGGGGTCGCATTCGTGGGTGCCCACCAGGATCCGATCCAGGGAGCAGTAGTTTTCGCCGGAGCAGTGGTTGGCGCAATCGGCGACGGTGCATTCGATACACTTGTTGGCATGACAGCTCATAAAAAGTACCTCCGTTTGTTTTTAAAAGGCATGGGCCTTTCGGAAGTAGTATGACCCAAAACAAAAACACCATGCTGGGAACTTTTGGAAATGCCATTGTGAACCGGTGCCGCAGCACCGGCTCGCAGCGACAGCGTGAAAACCAATATCTTTTTACCGATTTTCCGGGATTGCCGATTGACTTTTACTGTGCCGGAATATATAATATATGCGGAAAAACGCCGTATGCCGGGTTTTCTCCCGGCGGCGGGTTCCGGAAAGGTGTCTTTTGGCGACGCATAGGGCTGCTTTGCGGCTATGGGGCGTATGAAGGGATGCCGGAATATGGAAGACAAAATGTCTTTTGAAAGAAAGGAAATTTGCCATGATTTACAGTGCAGAAGTACAGAATATGTGCTCCGTGGCTAAGGGCGCTTACCACGGCCCCGCTCCCATTCCCGAAGAGGGCAAGTGGGTACAGGCCAAGGAGATCAAGGACATCAGCGGCTTCACCCACGGTATCGGCTGGTGCGCACCGCAGCAGGGCGCCTGCAAGCTGACCCTGAACGTGAAGGAGGGCGTCATCGAGGAGGCTCTGGTGGAGACCATCGGCTGCTCCGGCATGACCCATTCCGCCGCTATGGCTGCCGAAATCCTCATCGGCAAGACCATCCTGGAAGCCCTGAACACCGACCTGGTGTGCGACGCCATCAATACCGCCATGCGGGAGCTGTTCCTGCAGATCGTTTACGGCCGCAGCCAGTCCGCGTTCTCCGAGGGCGGCCTGGTGGTTGGCGCTTCTCTGGAAGACCTGGGCAAGGGCCTGCGCAGCCAGGTTGGCACCATGTTTGCCACCAAGTCCAAGGGCCCCCGTTACCTGGAGATGGCCGAGGGTTATGTAACCCGCGTTGCTCTGGACGAGGACAACCTGATTACCGGCTATGAGTTTGTAAACCTGGGCAAGATGATGGACTTCATGAAGAAGGGCGACGATGCCAACACCGCTTACGGCAAGGCAAAGGGCCACTATGGCCGTTTCGACAACGCCCATAAGTACATCGACCCCCGTCAGGAATAAGAGGAGGACGAAACAATGGCTTTGTTTGAAAGTTACGAGAGAAGAATCGACAAGATCAACGGCGTCCTCGCCCAGTACGGCATCTCCTCCGTGGAAGAGTGCCGGGAAATCTGCCAGGCCAAGGGCTTCGATCCCTACGAGATCGTCAAGGGCATTCAGCCCATCTGCTTTGAGAACGCCTGCTGGGCTTACACCGT
>CAKTHQ010000028.1 GCA_934565415.1 uncultured Oscillospiraceae bacterium | reverse complement strand
CCGCTTTCCGGTCTGCCCGACTGGTGCTGGCTGACTGGTTCCACCTGGACCAGAAGAACTGGAAGAACCGTCTGATCCTCTGCATCCCCGTTCTGGGTGTTGGTGCCATCCTGGGCATCGGCAACGCTCTGGGCAAGATCGACTACACCATCATCTGGCGTTACTTCAGCTGGACCAACCAGACTCTGGCTATGATCGTTCTGTGGGCTGCCTCCATGTTCCTGTTCTATGAGAAGAAGAACTACTGGATCACCGCCGTCCCCGCAACCTTCATGACCGCCGTGTCCATTACCTACTTCATGCTGGGCAACGAGTGCCTGGGCCAGTTCCTGAATAAGGACGGCTACAACACCGCTCTGGCTTACCCCGTGGGCGTCATCTTCGCGGCTCTGTTCCTGGGCATCTTCCTGTATTCCATCAAGAAGCGGGATGTGAAGCCTCAGTACGAGACCCTGGGTAAGTAATTTCACATCTGTTTGGGTGGGGGAGGAAACTTCCCCACCTTTCATTGTTAGCGAGGTAAACCATGATTTTTACACCGACACAGCTGGGCTCCGTCACCCTGGATAAGCCCACCCTTTCCGTGGATAAGAAATTCTGCAAGCACTACGGCCCCTGCGGCGTGGGGGACAAGGCGCTGTACCTGAACAGCTTTTACATCGACCGCTGGTACTATGTGGCCTTAAAATCCGTCCGCCGGGTCTTCAAGCGGGTGGCTATGAGCAAGGGCGGCTTTTCCGGCAAAGGGGTCTTCGGCTCCATTCCCTATCTTGTAGTAGAGCTGGATGACGGCACCGTAAAGCAGTGCAACTTTAAGTGGGAGCAGGATGTGGACATGATGATTGCCCATATCTCCAAGCTCCTGCCGGAGATCCCCACCCGCAGCGTAGAGGCGGAGCGCAGGCTGGAAGAGAAGCGGAAGCAGGAGGAAGCACGGTACCTGAAAGAGCTGACTCCCAAGGCGCAGGCAAGTAAAGAAACCCTGGAGGAGGCCCGTCGGTACCTGGAATCCTTCCCGGAGGAAACCACCCGCCTTTCCGCCGCCGCCAAGGCCAAGCGGGTCAACGAGCGTACAAACCCGGCCTACCGCTGGGTGGCTCTGGCCATCATCCTGGCCGGTATCATTTCCCTGATTTATGGCATCAGGGTACTGCTGAACGGGGAAAACACAGGCCTCTACTTCCTGCTGCTGGGCTTTGCCGCCGCCTTCCTGTTTTCCGGTACCCAGGTGCTCCCCACCGCAAGGACCAACAAAAAGGCGGTCAATGCCGAGTGGGAGGCCTCCATTGCCCAGATGGAAAGCATCATTCCGGAGGACTTCCCGGTGCCCGGCCGCTACGCCCACCCCATCGTCCTGGACCGGATGATCCGCGTTCTCCGGGAGGGCCGTGCCCAGTCCGTCAAGGAAGCCCTGGCCGTCGTGAAAGAGGACCTGAAAAAGCTGAATTCCACCGTCCAGGTGGAGCAGGAGGAGTACGACGAAGTGGTCGCCGTCAAGCCCATGTTCCTGTGCCAGGAGTATAAGTAACACAAAGCCGGAGAGAGCGAAAAGTGCTTTCTCCGGTTTTTATTGAGAAGTGTTCATAAACATAAAGTTGTAACTCATGAAATCGTCCTGCTTTGGCTGGAATGTATCTTTACTTTTTCCGGAAATAAGGGTACAATAAACAATGAAAGAGGGTGACGGAAATGTGTTCTAACGCGCTGCTGCAAGCTCTGCGTGAGGAAAAAAGCATTCGCCTGCCGGGAGGCCTTTACCATGAGCTTCAGGTCCGTATGACATACAACTCCAATCATATGGAGGGCAGTAAGCTCAGTGAGGATCAAACCAGATTTATATTTGAAACGAATACCGTGGGCATCGATGAGTGTATTCCTGTGGATGATATTATCGAGACAGTCAACCATTTTCGAGCCATTGACTATGTCATTGACCATGCGGAAGACCCCTTAACAGAGGGCATTCTCAAAGAGCTGCATCGCATTTTGAAACAAGCCACCAAGGATTCGACCCTTTCCTGGTTTGCCGTAGGAGACTACAAAAAGCGGCCCAATGTTGTAGGCGGCCGGGAAACCGCAAAGCCGAAGGAGGTCGCGGAAAAAATAGAGACACTGCTTGCGGACTACGAGGCCCTGAACACCGTCTCCATAGACGATATTATCCAATTTCACTACACCTTTGAACGGATACATCCTTTTCAGGACGGCAACGGCAGAGTTGGGCGGCTGATTGCCCTGAAAGAATGCCTGCGTTTTGGAATCGTCCCCTTCATCATCGAGGACTCCAAAAAGTTCTACTATTATCGTGGCCTTTCGGAATGGGAAAACGAAAAGGGGTATCTGACAGGCACCTGCCTGGATGGACAGGATACCTTTAAACGGCTGATGGAATCGTTTGATATCCGGCTCTGATCTCGGATACGAAAATACGCCCCGGAGAAAGCGCCTGCAAAAAGGCTTTCTCCGGGGTTTTGCTTATATATTCTTCTTCGCCCAATCGGCCACTGCCTGCTGGGCTTTTTTTGCATCCGCGCCATGGATGGCAATGCCGGTGCCGAAGCTTGCCTTCGGGTACAGGCGGCGCAGGTCCCGTTCACTGTTTCCCATACCGCTGCCCTCGTGGGTCATCAGGGGGAACAGTTTCTTTCCGGTCAGGTCCAGCCGGTCCAGCAGGGAGAAGACGGCCATGGGGTAGGTCCCACACCAGCAGGGCCCAAGGACAAAAATGTTGTCGTATCCGGAAACATCCTCCAGATAGGTTTCCAGCAGGGGCCGAGCGTTGTCCTGGACTTCCTTCCAGGCCTGGCGTGTGCATTCCTTGTAGTCCAGGCTGTAAGGCACCTTGGTGCGGACTTCAAACAGGTCGCCGCCCACGGCCTCCTGAATGTACCGGGCGCAAAGCTCCGTATTCCCTACGGGAAGGTCCAGAATTTCCCCGTTTACATAGTTTGTTCCCCTGCGGGAATAGTAGATAATCAGGTTCTTTTGCATGGCGCCAGACTCCTTTTTGTTTTGATTATATTCGATCGCTATTCTGAAATCAAGCAGATCCAAGAATATCAAACCAAAAGCCACCGCGAAAGCGGTGGCTTTTGGTTTGGACGAAGACCATTCCGAAAACGGTTATCGTGTTCGGATTTGCGTCCAATGGTGGACCCGAGGAGATTCGAACTCCCGACCCCTACAATGCGAATGTAATGCGCTCCCAGCTGCGCTACGGGCCCATGGAACTCTCATATTATATACCCGCTTCCTGGAAATGTCAAGGGAAAATTCCGGGGCTTATCCCAGGGCCACATCCAGTACCATCATCAGGCTAAAGCCTACGGCGAAGGACAAAGTGCCCAGGTTGGAGTGCTTACCCTGGGACATTTCCGGAATCAGCTCTTCTACCACTACATACAGCATTGCCCCGGCGGCAAAACTTAATAGATAGGGCAGGGCCGGTACTACCAGCCGGGCGGCCAGAATGGTCAGTACGGCGCCGATGGGTTCCACAATGCCGGAAAGGACTCCGCCCCAAAAGGCTTTTCCTTTTTTCACGCCCTCTGCCCGGAGCGGCATGGAAATAATGGCCCCTTCTGGGAAATTCTGGATGGCGATGCCCAAGGAAAGGGCCAGGGCCCCGGCGGAGGTAATCTGGGTACTGCCGGAAAGGAGGCCCGCGTACACAACGCCTACGGCCATCCCTTCCGGAATGTTGTGCAGGGTTACAGCCAGTACCATCATGGTGGTTTTCCGGAGCTGACTTTTGGGGCCCTCTGCCTGGTTGCTTTTGGCATGGAGGTGGGGGACCAGATGGTCCAGGGCCAGCAAAAACAAAATGCCTATCCAGAAACCCAGAAAGGCCGGAAGGAAGGACAGCCGTCCCATTTGGGCCGACTGTGCAATCGCCGGAATCAGCAGGCTCCACACCGAAGCGGCAACCATAACGCCTGCCGCAAAGCCTGTCAGAACCCGCTGAAGACGATCTCCAAGGGCGTTTTTTAAAAAGAATACACATCCGGCACCCAGGGAGGTGCCCAGAAAGGGAATTACAATTCCATAAAATGCCTGCATCATTTCTGCTCTCCAATTCATATGAGTAAGCGAACGCTAACCGATGGCTTTATAAAATTCCGCTTTCCGGCAGCGGATGACCTTTGAGTACATCCTATCAATTTTTCTATCGGAAGTCAAGGGCCGGATTGGAAGTCCCATGGGGCCCGTATTTGTCATAAACGGTAATAGGCACTTGAAATTTCTGCCACAAGCACCTATAATATTATAGTATTTCAAAAGGCAATTGTAAAGTCGTATGTAAAAAACAACAGAACAGAAATTATGTAGTAAAAGCAGTCGGTACACGGCATTGACGGCTTTTGATACCCTTTGCAAGATGAAAAACAAAGAATAAAGGAGACCGGAGCGATGAAGAAAAAGAGGATTCTCAGCCGATTGCTGGTGCTTGCCTGCCTGATGTCTTTGCTGCCTGCCTGCGCATCCCAAAGAAGCGCAAAAGGAAAGAACGATCATCTGACTGTATACCTATGGAACAACAATATGATTGAATATGTTGTGCCATATATAAAAGAACAGATCCCGGACAGGGAAATAGAGTTTATTGTGGGCAATAACAATGTGGATCTATATAACTATTTGGAAGAACACGGCGATTTGCCGGATGTGATTACGACAAGACGCTTTTCGCAAAAGGACGCAGAAGCGCTGCAGCCCTACCTGCTGGATATGAGCGCGTATGATGTCGTTTCAGAGTTCTACCCGTACGCGCTGCAATATTATGCAGACAGCGACGGCGCAATCAAATGGCTGCCGGTTTGCGGGATACCGGAAACAATCATCGCCAACAAAACCCTATTTGATAAATACGGGATCGAGATTCCCAAGAACTATGAAGAATTTCGGCAGAGCTGTACAAAGCTCCACGAAAAAGGGATAAAGCCGTATACAATGGAGCTGGCAATGGACTGGGCTGCGCACTCCTTGATTCAGGGCGCGGCAATTGACCAGTTCTCCGGCATCGATGGGATTGAGTGGCGAAGCAGCATTGAATCGTCGCTGGAGGAAGAGGCCTTTCAGGATCGCCTTTGGGAACGGATATTCGCAGAGGTAAACACCTTTTTGAAAGATACCTATTTGACGGAGGAGGACCTGGACTGTAATCTGGAGACGGCCCGTGAAAGCTTTGTCAACGGTGAGGCTGCCATGTTTCGGGGAACTCCAAGTGTTATGGAATACCTGAAATCCAATATGGACAGCGAATTGATCCGGCTGCCATTCTTTTCACAGACCTCGGATGAAAGCTGGATTTACACCTATCCGTCCTTCAACATTGCGTTCAACAGCAGGCTGGAAGAAAATGAAGAAAAGCAGAATCTTGCAATGCAGGTACTGGATTGCTTCCTTTCGGAAAAAGGGCAGAAGCTTGTGGCGGACGGAGACGGGATGATTTCCTATACCGCCCATGTGGGCTCCAGCTTCGATGGAATGACGGGTGTGGAAGCGGAGATTGAAAATAATGCGTTTTATATTCGGTACGCTTCTAACGGGTCGTTTTCGGGAAGCCTGCAGGCAGTAAAAGGACTCCTATCCGGCCGGATGGATGAGCAGGAGGCCTATGCAGCGTTTAAGCATGAGGTGTGCGGCCGGAAAGAAGAGGAACCCGGTGCGATTGTGTTCCAAAAACAGTACGACATTGGACTCAACAGGAAGAATGGGCGGGATGCCGCATCCTCTATTTTGACGACGGTTCGTAAAAATCTGAATGCGGAGCTGGCCGTTTCGTCCTATTGCTATTACACCTCCTCTATTTATGCCGGAAGCTGTACGGAAACTCAGGCCCGTATGATGATTGCCCAGAATGAAGGTACATTTCTCTGGTCGGTCAGCCTGAACGGTGCACAGATGAAAGAATTGGTTAGCGTCTATCTTGCGGGCGCAGAAGGGGCCTTCCGTCCGACAAATGTATATGAACTTCCAATCGCATCGGGGATGAAGCTGATTCTGGAACCGGAAAAAGATCATTTTAAGCTGAGGGACATTGAAATAGGAGGACATTCCGTAGACGATGGGGAAGAATACGATATTTTGCTGACAAATGACATCAGGACAATTTTGAAAACGCTTTATCCGGAACTGGAAATCAAAAATCTGGATGTGAAGCTGGAAAATGCGTGGAGTTCCATAATAATGAGCGGGCAGCAGCCCTGTGAACCGGAAGATTATATCGAAGTGGCAGGGAAATTTTAGGAGTCAATGCGGGAATGAAAAAAGAACGGAAAGCTATTTTTAGAATCATCGGCAGCATTGCGCTCATTGTGCTCCTGATTGGCACCAGTATCCTTTGGGGCCAATTGATCCTGAAAAGAATGCGAAGCTATATTGAAACAAACGGAAAAAACAATATGGCCACCATTATGGAACAGATGTCCCAGTCTTATGATATCCAGTTGAATGCATATTTCTGCAAACTGGAGCAGACAGAGAGATTCCTTTTTCAGGATGGACAGAGGGAAATTTCGCTGGAGGAATGGAAAGACTTTTTTGATACCGCAGCATCGGAGAATACGGAAGAACTGTTATTTATGAAAAATAACGGGGAGGTCACCACCACCGATGGCAGAAAAACCCGCTTGGATATCCAAAGTCAGATGCTGATTGACCTGCATCAGGATCAGAAAATTGCCCAGAGCGTTACACTGAGTTCCAATGGGAGAAACGGGAATTATTTCCTTATTGCCATTCCGTGCAAAACCTATACCGTAAATGGCGAAAATTATCATGCAATCGCGGCGCTGCTAGACCGCACGGATATCGATACCATGCTGGAGCTGAATGGCTACGGCGGAGCGGCATACATTTTTTTGGTGGACGAAAATGGAATTGTAAACTATACGAATCAGCCGGGTGAAAACTTTTACCGGAATTTCGCTTTGCTCAAGCAGCTCAGAAAAGACAAAGCAATCTCCGACGGGCAATATGATGCCTTGGTGGAGGCCGTAAAAAGCAAGCAGCAGAGAATAGAACTGTTTGACGGGAATGATGCGCCGTTTTACCTGGGGTGCTATCCGGTTGCAAACAGCAATCACAGCCTGATTTGTATCGTCGCCAGGTCGGTGGTCAATAATTCTTTGATTGCCTATCAGAATACCGTGATTCGGTTACTTGCCGGGTATATAGGAATTGTGCTGCTGCTGTGCATCGCCCTTATTTACTTTTCTTTCAGAGTTCGTATTTCCAGTAAAAAGATGGCCTATGAAGAAGAAAAACGGCAAATTCAGGAAAAAGCCATGAAAGAACTGGAAGCGGCAAAAAACAGAGCGGACGATGCCAACCGGGCCAAGAGCGAATTCCTGTCCAATATGTCCCATGACATCCGGACCCCTATGAATGCCATTGTGGGTATTACCAAGCTTATGGAGCACGAGCGGAATGATCCGGAAAAAATGGAGGAGTATATCCACAAGGTGCAAACCTCCAGCAAGCACCTGTTGAGCCTTATTAACGATGTGCTGGATATGAGCAAGATCGAGTCCGGCGGCGTGATGCTGAACCGGGAATCCGTGAGCCTTGCCGACCAGGTGTGGCAGGTGGACAGCATCGTCCATCCCCAGGCGCGGGAGCGGGGCCAGCATTTTGAAATCCGGCTCCACGGTATCGTCCACGAGTTCTTTGTGGGGGATGCGGTGCGGCTGCGGCAGGTTATTATCAATCTGCTGTCAAATGCCATCAAGTATACGCCTGCCGGCGGGCACATCCTGTTCGAGGTATCCGAGCTGGAAAGCGAGGATATGGACCACGCCGTAATCCGGTTCTCCGTAAAGGATACGGGCTGCGGCATGAACCAGGAATTTCTGGAGAAAATCTTTGACCCGTTTACCCGGGCAGAGAATTCTACCACAAACAAGATTCAGGGTACCGGCCTGGGTATGGCCATTACCAAGAAAATTGTGGATTTGATGGGCGGAAGCATCGAGGTCCGGAGTCAGCCGGACCAGGGCAGCACCTTTGTGGTCACCCTGCCGATGGAAATCGACAAGGAGGCTGCGGTGGAGTTCCCCTGTAAATCCGTGCTGGTTGTCTCCGACGAGGAAACCTTTGTGGAAAATATCCGGGCGGCCTTCCGGGAGTCGGAGGTTTGCGTCCGGGTTGCGGGAACGGAAGCGGAAGCGGAACGGCTGCTGGAACGGGGGCCTGTGGATGCGGTGCTCCTGGGCAGCCGACTGGAGGGCCGGAGCCTGAAAGCCAGCCTGCCCAGGCTGCGGGAAAAGGCCGGAAAGGCGCTTTTGATCTACTGCTGCGAATACACCGGACAGGCACAACTGGACGGCATTGGCAAGCAGGGCGGGGTAGACGGCATGGTGGCGCGGCCGGTGTTTTTATCCACCCTGGCCCACACGCTGGAGCAGGCCGAGGGGCTTTTGCCGGAAAGCAGCGAGGAAAGCGGCTCCGTGCTGAATGGCCTGCGCTTTCTCTGCGCGGAAGACAATGTGCTGAATGCGGAGATTCTCACCGCCGTGCTGGATATGAACGGGGCCCAATGCGTGATTTACCCGGATGGGGAAAAGCTTGTGCAGGCATTCGCTGCGGTAAAGCCCGGAGATTTTGATGCCATTCTCATGGATGTGCAAATGCCCGTTATGAATGGCCTGGATGCCACCCGGGCCATCCGCCGCAGCGCAAATTCCCTGGGGAAAACCATCCCCATCATCGCTATGACCGCCAACGCCTTCTCTGAGGATGTGCAGAACTGCCTGAACGCCGGAATGGACGCCCATGTCTCCAAGCCTCTGGATATTGGTACCCTGGAGCGGACGCTGAGAACCGTCCTGGGCGGCAAATTCTCGGGGGGAACATCTGTACGCCGCTAGAAGACGGATGACCTAACAAAAAATGGAAACGGGAGCAGCCCTTTGCGGAGCTGCTCCCGTTTTTTGAAGAAGCAGTCCCTGACTTTGTGGGGTCAGGGACTGCTTTTGTCTGTGCTTTTTACATACTGAACTGTACCGCGCAGAAGGCGGCATAAATGGCCAGCAGAACGATTCCCTGGTACCGCTTCAGCTTTTTGGAAGCCAGGGCCGGCAGGGTCAGGAAGGCCATTACAAAGAGCATCAGGGGAATGTCCAATACCAAAGAGGCGTTCATGCCGCCGATGGTGCTGGACTGGGGAATCCGGAAGGGTGCCAGGGTTACGGAGATACCGGAAACCAGAACCAGGTTAAAGATGTTGGCGCCGATTACATTGCCCAGGGACAGGGCACCGTGGCCCTTGGCCAGGGAGGTAATGGCAGTGACCAGCTCCGGCAGGCTGGTGCCCAGGGCCACGAAGGTCAGGGCAATGACGGATTCCGGAACGCCCAGGCCTTTGGCAATCAGGGTACCGTTGTCCACCAGCAGGTCTGCGCCCACGGCTACCAGGGCAGCACCAATTACCAGCAGGATAAAATCCTTGCCAATGGAGTTCCGGTGGATTTCCGCAGCCTTTTCCGGGTCCTCCGGCTCCTCCTGAGGTACCGGATTCCGGAAGCCCTGGCGGACGGTTACATACAGGTACAGGGCGAAAACAGCCAATAGCACAATGCCCAGCACCCGGCTGAAATAGCCGGAAATATAGGCGTTCAGGCAGTAGATGGCAGCGGAGACAAAGAAGAAGAGCACCGGGGTTTTCAGAGCCTTGGTATCCACGGGGCCCGGCCGGATGGCCACCGTAATGGCGGCAATCAGGGCGGTGTTGCAGATAATGGAACCGATGGCGTTGCCGTAGGCAATTTCTCCGTGGCCCGTCAGGGCGGAGGTGGCGGAAACCATAACCTCCGGCAGGGTAGTGCCGATGGACACCACGGTGGCGCCGATGATGATTTCCGGCACATGGAACCGCTGGGCAATACCGGTGGCGCCGTCTACAAACCAGTCGCCGCCCTTAATCAGCAGCAGCAGACCAACGACAAACAATAGAACGGGAACCAGCAAGCGTAAGAGCTCCTTTCGTTAAGAACGGGAAATGGTGAATTCTACCGGGGTGTTGGCCGGAGCCTCCAACAGCTCCGGATTCTCCAGCAGCTTTTTGACCAGGGCTACGGTGCCGGAATAGTAATAGCCGTCGGCAATGCGCTCGTCCAGGGTGATGCCCAGGGGAACAACCTCTTTCAGCTCCTGGGAGCCGTCGGGGTGGTGGATCATCTTCATGTGCTTTTTGCCGATGACGATGAAGCAGGAGTTGGTGCCCCAGTTGACCAGATGGTGATAGCCTACCTCCAGGCCGATGGAGCCCAGGTTGGACAGGAAGATGGAGCCGTGGTTGGGGTCGGAGCCCACAATGGACTGGGGAACCCAGCCCCGCTTATCCAGCCACATAATAATATCCACGGCCAGATTCAGCACCCACTGGGGCAGCTTGGACAAGATGTCCATGGCGCCGGTGGAGGTATCTACCTCGGTATCGCTCTTGGTGGAGTGGATGACCTTTACGATTTTCTCGTGGAAGGAATCCATGGTTTCGTCCTCATCGTAGGTAAACATAGCCAGGGACTCTTCGGCCTTATCGCTGAACTTTTTCTTGACGGTAAAGCCCATGGTGATCTTGTCCCGCTGGTACATCCTCCGGTTGCAGATGAACCGGTTCATCCGGGGGCGCAGCACAAAGGCCTTGCCGATGGAGGCGGCGATTACATGGAAGAAGGTATACTTATCCTCCGGATCCCGGCCTTCGTTTTTCTTGTCCACATAGGCCTTCAGCGGGGCAAAATCCACATCCAGGCTGATAAAGGCCTCGTTGTCTGCCCGGTTGGGCATAATACCGGGCATAATCCGGTTCATAGAGGGGATGTCCTTCAGCCAAACGGCATCGGGGCGGTCTCCCCATTTCTTCTTTTTCTGAGACATGTCTCATTCCTCCATTGTGTCATAGATGCGCCTATTCTACCAGATTATTGGGGCAAATGCAATGGGCATACTGTGGAAGAAAACCGGAAAAACCGGGGCGTTTCTGGTTTATTTCGGCGTAAAGCCGGGATCTGCCTACAGATAGTTGTCCAATTCCTGGTCCACCTCCGGAATGCGGGATACCGTCGGGGCGCGGAAGCACTTTCCGCGGAAGTAAACCGCGGCAGGGGACCGCAGGGTAGTCAGGTCCGTCAGCGGGTTATCCCGGGTAATCAGCATATCCGCGGATTTCCCCGGGGTGATGGAACCGGTCTCCTGTTCGATTCCGGCGATTTTGGCGTTGCCCAGGGTGGCGGCATACAGGGCCTGCCCGGCGGTAACGCCGCAGAACCGGCGGAAATAGACAAGCTCCCGCCAGGTATCGTACTGGGTTACATAGGGGCAGGCGGTGTCGGTGCCCAAGCCTACGGGAATGTTTGCCGCCAGACAGGCCTTGGCGCAGGCGACGATGCCGTCCATAACGATTTTGCCGTTGTATTTCTGCATGGGGGTGGCGTGGCTGACTGTGGGGTCAAACAGGGCGAAGGACAGGGTCGGGGAGACGGTGGTTACAAGGGATGCCCCCGTCTGGTGGAAAAGCTCCAGAATTTCCTCGTCCGGCGCGGCTCCGTGCTCAATGGTATCTACGCCGTTTTCCAGCGCCGCCCGGAGCCCCTGGGGGCTTTCCACATGGGCGGCAACGGCCAGTCCCAGCTCGTGGGCCCGGGTACAGGCAGCCCGGATGATGCCGGGTTCCATTTTAAGAACCCCCGGTTCTCCCTGCTTGACGGCATCCAGAACGCCGCCGGTAATCATCAGCTTTATAAGGTCCGCACCGGAGTCGGCAATCTGGGAAACATAGGTTTCCGCCTCCTCCGGGGTATGGGCAATGTGGGCCAGGGACCCGGCCATATGGCCCCCGGGAACGGAGACTGCCATGTTTCCGGCCAGAATCCGAGGGCCCAGGGCCTTTCCGGCATTGATCTTGTCCCGGAGCAGGGAATCAAAGTTTTGAATTCCGCCTACGGTGCGGATGGTGGTAACGCCGGAGAGCAGCTGCTGCCTGGCATAAGAGGCAACCATAGCCTGCCCAATCTGCCGGGTCAGGCCGTTGGCCGTTACCAGCTTTACGGCTTTCACCGGGTCTGAGGCCTTTTTCTTGGGCTTGCCGCTGCCGGCCAGGTGGACATGAAGGTTGATGAGCCCCGGCATCAGGTACTGACCGTGGAGGTCTACTTTGGAAAAGCCTCTGGGAATGGCAGTGTCGGAAACGACGGCACGGATTTTATCCTTTTCTACCAGTACCGCCAGGCCCTGCCGGGGTGTCATGTCCCGGTCACCGGTGAGGAGATAACCGCCGCATAATGCATATTTGTCCATGGGGAAAGCCTCCTTTTGTTTTGTATCTTTATGTGCGGAGTCGGCTGCGGGGAATTACGGGGTTTCTTCCGGCAAATCTACAATTCTGGGTTCATGCCCCACGGCGGGCAGAAACTTTTCGAAAAGGTCTGCTTTTGCAATCCGCAGGCTGGCGGTATTGACGCAGGGGTGGCAGCCGATAAAATCGTCCTTCAAAAGGTCCCGGTCGATGAGCAGGTTGACTTTTTGTTCCTTGTCGTTCATCAGGCCCATTACACTGACGGAGCCGGGGTGAATATCCAATAGCTCCAGCATGGCTTCGTCTCCGGCAAAGGAAAGCCGGGAGACGCCCAATTGCCTGGAAAGATCCTTGGTATGGAACTTCTTGTCGCCGGGCATCATAAGAAGGTAGAATACGGTTTGCTGCCGGTTGCACAGGAAAAGATTTTTGCACATTTTTACCCCAAGGGCGTCGTCTACGGCCAGACAGTCCTCCATGGTCATGGCTGGGGCGTGGTCCACTTTGGTATATGGGATCTGCAGATCCCGGAGAAGGGAATAGGTCCGGTTTTCCCGGTCCTGAGAGAAACAATCCATAGGAGCCATCCTTTCTGTTTCTTTGAGATATAGCTCCATTATAGTCCGTATTTTCCACAAACGCAATTCCTTTTTCAAAGTTTCTTTTCTGGAACCGGCTTGAGGAAACGGCTGTACCGCAGCAATAAATATGAACAGAAAGAAAACAAAAAAATAATCAAAACAGATAGTTGATTTTTTTGAAATATGATGCTATAATACAGCCACAATCAATAAACCAAGAGGAGCGGTCATATGGCAGAGGATGCACGCGTCAGAAAAACAAAACAGAAATTATCAGCAGCCTTAGTAGGGCTGCTTCAGGAGAAAGCGTTCAGCGATATTACTCCGGCCCAGATTTGCGAGAAGGCCGGGATTAATCGCTCCACTTTCTACCGGAACTACAAGAACATCACCCAGCTGAAGACTGAGATGGAGAACAAGATCCTCTCCGGTATCAAGTGGGGAGATGTGGCGGCGGATTCCTTTAACGCAAGGGAGAGCGCCGTAGCGCAATTGACTTATCTGAAGGAGAATCGGGACCTGTTTATGGCCCTTTCTGCTGCCGGTTTCCGGGAAAGTATCTTTGATAAGATTCGCGCGAGAACCATCGAAGTGGCCCGGGAGTCCTACGACAGTGTCCCGGATGCCCCAGGCCGGGAGGAGTACGACAATCTGTGCGTATTCTATATCAGTGCCGTGGTAGGCCTGGTAGAGGACTGGTTTATGGGCGGCATGGTACAGAGCATCGATGCCCTGGCCTCCTTCCTGTCCCCCTGGATCAGCGATGCTGCCGACCGGATTGGGTTCTGAAATTGTACAGGCAAGGCGCCGGACTGAAAAGTCCGGTGCTTTTTTCGTTTACTTTATGCAACACTGCTTCCTTCGGCCGGGCAGGGCTTGGAATCGGGCGGGACACCTGAAAAAAAGTTGAAAATGATAAATATATGTCCTGCTTAATGGCAGGCGTCGCATAGTAGGGCAATCGGTCAGAAAAAAATCCGCACGGCAAAAGCGGAAGCCAGAAAGCCTGCCAGGTCTGCCAGAAGCGCCGCCGGGAGGGCATAGCGGGTGCGGGTGATTCCGGCGGCTCCAAAGTAGACGCTCAGTACATAAAAGGTGGTTTCCGTGGAGCCCAGCATAACGGCGGCGGTACGGCCAATGGGGGAATCCACCCCAAAGCGGCCCATCAGCTCTGCGCCTACCGCCAGGGCGGCACTGCCGCTGATGGGCCGCAGCAGCATCAGGGCTGCACATTCCGGCGGTATGCCCAGAGCAGAAAGAAGGGGGGTGCAGAGCTTTGTCAGCAGGGCCAGGCCGCCGGAAGCTTTCAGCATCCCGTAGGCGCTTAAAAGCACGATAAGGGCAGGCAGAATCCCGGCCAGAAGCCGGAGCCCCTGGGCGCCGCCCTCCAGGAGTACGGCATAGCCGTTCTCATTTTTTCGAAGTACCGCCAGGGAGGCGGCAAGGAGGATCCCGGGTACCAGGTAGTCCGTCATGGCTTCCACAGCTTTCCCAGGAGCACTGCCGCGGCGATGCCCAGGCCGGCGGAGAAGAAGCTGCTGAACCATACGGCGGGGAGAATATCAAAGGGGGTCTGGCAGCCCAGCCCTGCCCGGATGGCGGAAACGGTGGCAGGCAGCAGCTGGATGGAGGCGGTATTGAGCACCACCAGACGGCACAGCTCGTCCCCGGCACAGTGGGCCTTCAGCAGCTTGGCGGCCCGGATGCCCATTGGGGTGGCGGCATTGCCCAGCCCCAGAAGGTTGGCGGCCAGATTGCCTCCCAAAGCCCCTGCCAGATCCGGGTCTTTTTTGGATGTGGGAAAGAGCCTGAAAAGGAGGGGCGAAAAGAACCTGGACAAAAGGGCCGTGATGCCCCCTTTTTCCAAAAGGGCTCCCACCCCGGTCCACAGGCACAGGCTTCCGCCCATGGAAAGGGCCAGCCGGACCCCCTCCTGAGCGCCCTCCATGGCACCCCGGGCCAGGCCGCCCCCGGTACCCAAACAGAATGCGGAAAGGATGCTGCATAGCACCATCCCGGTCCAAATATATCCCATCACCATAATAGGTCCCCCCTTTGAAGAAAGAGTATGGAGGCGAGGGAGGGAAAAGAACGGTTTGTTTTATGGATAGGGGGTCTGCAACTTCCCATTTGTCGTACTGCTGCCGGAAGCCCAATACACGCGATTGATCCGAAAAAAACAGGCCCCCCAAAAACTGAGGAAGCCTGGTTTTTTATACACTTAATCCACCCTCACTGTCTTTTTCGCCAGCTTATGCTGGTACATCATCCGGTCGGCAGCCTCGGCGGCCTCTACGGGAGAATTGAGGTCCGGATCGTAGAAGGCAAAGCCGATGCTCAAGACGGGAAGCATGGGATCTTCCCGGCGGGCCTTCTCCATGCGCTTTTCCAGGTCCCGGATCAACTCTTCTACCCTTTGGGTGTGGCTTGTCAGGATTACGCAGAATTCGTCGCCGCCGATGCGGTAGGTTTTGCCGTAGCGCAGGAAGGTATCCCGCAGGCACCGGTCCCCGGCCTGATGGCCGTAGGTGTCGTTGATTGCTTTAAAGCGGTCCACATCTACAATGAGAATTACGCAGGGGTCTGTCATGTGGGCCAGCTGGTTTTCGTAGCCCCGGCGGTTGATAAGCCCTGTCAGTTCGTCGGTCTGCTGAATCATGTCCAGGGTAAACACATAAAGCATAATGGCAGCGATGGCCGTGGTCAGGTAGTCCAGACGAATGCTGTTATAGAGAATATGGAGCAGGAACCCGGACAGGGTGAACAGGAGAATTCCCAGCAAAAAAGAAAGTCCGCCATACTGATATTTCCGCACACTGCGCAGTACTGCGTAAATGCTGTAGAAAATGGCGCAAAAATAAACGGCCATATAAATGGGATACAGAGGGCCATGGGTATATACGCTGGCCCCGTCTACGGAAATAATTCCGCCGGTAAAGGCAAGGACAATTACCAGCAAAGCGTGGGCAAACAGAACCCAGGCTGCAGCCCGTTTCCCCGGGGCCTCCAGAATCAGGGCCATAAAAATCCCGATAAAGGGGGCGACGGTAAATTCCACAACCTTCACAAAAATGTGCAGCAGCCGGGTGTTCCCGCCGGTGCCGTCCATGGCGACACCCAGCCATTCGCAGCCGACTGCCAGAATGATGGCCCCAAACTCGAAACGGAAATGCCGTTTTTCCACTGCCGACAGGGTATTGCTGCTGCCAACGCACGACTGCATGGTTACCATGGAGAGAATGCACAGCACAACGGCGGCTGTATAATAGGTCATCGGATGGCCCCTCCTTAACCCCTTTTTGTGAAGCAATCTTACAAATGGAAAAAATGGAAAAAACTGTAAATGATTTGTAAATAAGAAAATGTCATTGCGAGCCCAATGTCACTAAGTTAGCACCAAGCGAAAAAGTTAAAATAGGAACGAGAACAGCACACAGCGCTACGGAACAGCGATTGTGTGCTGTTTTCTTGAAAAAAGGCATGACAAGAAAGCGGATCGAAAAATCCGCTAAAAAAAGCTATTCAAAAAGAATAAATTATGCTACTCTATAAGTGAAGCTGGCGGGAGGATTCCGTATTATCTTACGAGAACACTTACGGCTTGGTCGAATAGGCGAAATGTATCTCATAAGTAAGGCTTCGACATTGGGTGGACAGACTTTACCAAGAAAGAATTGCAGGCAAATATGAGTGGCAACGGAGAAATTGACCTTGTAGGCGTATTTCTTCTTTTTCTGTTGGATGACTACGGATTGGGTAATCAGTTGGCAGAAGTTGAACATAGTAAGCTTTGCAAAGATTTCCTGATGAACGAAGTCCACCTTTTTTGAGTGCAAATGCAGTAGTCCGAGGGTGTATTTCAGATCACGGAAAGAGGTTTCAATTCCCCAGCGCATGGCATAAAGCTGTTTGAGTTCAGAAACAGGGAAAGATTGCTGCTCCAGGTTCGTGATAATCGTTTCGAATGAATCATCCGATATTTTGAATCGGACAATTCTAAAGTTAAGTTCGTAAAACTGGACAGGATCAGACCTATCACAGTCTTTGGGAAGAAAGTCAAAACGATTCTGCCTGGGAATATATTTGCAGCAATTATCGATTTGCAGCAACTTTTTAACATCATTTGTTATTCGATTTGTAATATTGAGATGAATTGGCACATCAAATTCGTCAGAATCAGGGAGTTCCAGGCCAGCACCAATCCCAGTTTTACCATCCTTGATACGGAAGAGGAATGCCCAGTTTTTCTGCTGAATATGAGCAAGATTGTTATAGGATTCGTAATTTCTGTCAGCAAGTACCAGAGCTTTCGGGATATCGGAGCGATCCACCATCGTCGTCAATGCACCGCATTCATCCATATTTCTGAGTTTTTGAAGAATGACATCCAGATATAGATATTGAAGTAAATCATACGTTGCATTGATATGAAGTAAGTTATAGGACTTTTTTTCATCTTTACGGGAAACAAAGGACTCCGGATCGTCCGGGTTTGCAGCGATTTCCAATTCTGAACCATCGACAGCAAGCAGCCGATACCCCTTATAAAGCTTTTCGCTACAAACACTGTGCGTAAAATGCTCAAACAGTTTTTCAAAAGCATCCGGAGTAATTTTTGCGCGTTGCTGAATAAAGGCTGAGGAAGATGGTATAGATTTATCTAATCCAAAAAAATCCAGCAGGTCGTTGGTTAATGTTCCTCCCCGAAATGAGAGAACCGCAGCTATGGTTTTGTCGAAAGGAATTTTTCGGTTTCTGGTATAGTCTGTTTCAGGATGCCTTGAATAATCCCGCTTATAATCGGTAAGAAATTGAATGGAATTCAGTAAAGATTGCTTGATGTATTCGGCGGTCATAGGTAATCCTCCTTGTAGTTTTTGTGTCGAGAGACACTTCTAACTACAAGGGCCATTTTGCTAAGCGCACTTAGCAAAATGGCCGCACGAAATTGCATATTTGTCAAGTGGTTTTTGAAAAAAACACGAAAAAAGCACCCCGCTACAGCTCAATTTTGAGTGTAGCGGGGCATTTTGGCTTAACTTAGTGACATTGGGTTCGCAATGACAGTTCTTCTATTTGGGCTCTTTGTCTTTTCGAGACAGCCCCGCAAAAGGAAAGATAACTACTTCACGGCGAGCTTCATATTCACTGTGGCGTTGGGTTTCGTGCTCTGGTTGCCCATCAGGAAGATCTCCAGGGTCAGGGTGGTGGGTTTCAGGCTGTCGGGGTTTTCGCCGGTGTAGCGGAGGGTCCAGTCTTCGCCGTAGCCGTCGATCTCAAAGGGCGGATTGCCCTTGAGGCGGATGTGGTCGATGATCTGGTTCGCGTCCTTGGCCTTCAGGCGGAAGTCCAGGTCCGCCCAGGGGTCCAGCTTGTAAAGGGTGGGCGGGTCCTCAACGGTAAATTTGTTGGAGCCGTAGGCGCATTTGACCGCCGCCGTTATGCTGAGCACCGGGTTGCCGGTGGCGTTTCCGATGTGTTGTTCGAGCCGGAGCTGGTATTTGCAGCTGGGATCCAGCGCATCTCCGTAATTCAAGAAGGCGAGGGTGTACTGCCAGTCCCGCTCATCGCCCATGCTCGGCATGTTTACCTTCTGCCAGGTCTTGCCCTTATCCTGGGACCGCTCCAGGACCCATGTGGAGTTATACTCGACGTAATTTGTACTGTCGCGGCCCTTGGGTTTTGCGGTGAAGGTAAGTTCATTCCATTGCTTGGCAGGGTCCAGGGTGCCGCTGACCTTAGGCGTGAGCTTCTGGAGGGTATACACGCTCTTGGTGCCCAGGACCTTCACGGTGAGCCAGAGGAACTTCTTCTCCGCTTTGGTCTCGGGGATGATCTTGATCTTGACGGTGGTGTCCTTTTCGGGGACGGTGCCCTTGGGGATGACTATCAGGCGGCTGTGTTCCAGGTCCAGATCCGCGTAGATCAGGTCCTGGTCCTCCCAGAGGGTCTTGCCGTCGGCCCTGTAGTATTCCAGCCGGGTCTCCGGCCAATCCTTGGACTTCTCCGGTACACGGCTGGGTGTTGCGGTCAGCTCCAGGACATCGCCCAGGGGATGGAGAGTCACCGAGGACTTGGAGAGCTTCACGGTGGTGGGGGTCTGGACGGCGGTGACGGTGGTGGTGGCGGTGATGGGCTTGCCGTTCCAGTAGCCGAAGGTCACGACGGCTTTGTACTTGCCCGCGGGGATCACGCCCTCATCGGGGTATAGGAGGGCGTAATTGTCGCCCAGATACTGCCAGCCCCAGAGGTCCCAATTCAGCTCCCGTCCCTTGCTGTCGTATAGGTCCAGCTCCGGGCCCTGTTCCATGGTATCCTTGAGGTACTCGTAGCCGCTGCCCATATTCTTGAAGGAGAAGGTCAGCCTAACGCAGCCTTTTTCTGTGAGTTCAAAGCTATCCAGCTTGCCCTGGGCCTTCATGGTCACGGCGGGGGCGGCAGAGGAGAACTTCAGGGTCACCTTGGCAGGGGACTTGCCGCCGGGGACCCCCAGGGTCAGAGTGTAGGTGTCCTTGGGGTCGACCCGGGCCAGGTCCGGGGTGATTCCGATATAGCCCATTTTGCCATCGTACACGAGGCATACCGTGAACAGGTCCGTGCAGTCCTCCTTGGCCTTGTTGAGGATCTTATATTCCAGGCCCTGGAATCCCTCGCCCAGGAATCCATTGTAGCAGCCCAGGGACAGGTCTGAGTCAAACGTCACCATGGCTTTGTCGCTGACCGGGGTGTCCCCCTCAGCGCTGTAAGGGGCGATATTGAAGGTAACGGAAGAGGTGCTGAGCTTCAGCTTGGGCTCTTTGACGGTGAGCTTCAGCTTCAGGTCCACAATTTTTTCGCCCGGCTCCCGGGTCCCGTTTGTGTAGAAGCCCAGGCGCACAATGGCGTTTTGGGTCCCGATGGGCCGGTTCTGGCCGGTTGTCCGGATCGCCAGCTCCGTCAGATCCTGGCTGATGTTTATATCGTAGCCCTCCAGAGGGGTTTCTCCGGTGCTGTCCAAAAGCGCTGCATCGGAGAGCTCCATCTGGGACAGGTCCAGGCCCTTGGTGGCGCAGGTCAGGGGCACCGTCACCAGGTTGTAGCCGGTGGCGTTCAGGGTCACGCTGCTCTTGCCCAGCTTGAAGGCCGGGGCTTTGCTCAGGATCTTCACGGGAATGGTGACATTGACCGGCGCATTGCAGCCATCCACCCGGAAGCTGGCCTTCACATTGCCGGAGAGGTCCTTGTTTACAGGCTCAGTCAGGCACAGTCTGGGGATTTCCCCCGTCTTCTGCTCCAAGCTCACAGGAAGGTTTCCCACGTCCACGGTCTTGATCTCCGTCACCGTTCCGCCGGTAAACAGGATCTCTTCCTTGGGCTGCTGATACCAGCTGTTCAGCGTCACCGTCTGGGCCTTCACCGCAGGCTTCTTCTGCTGAACGGTGAGCTTCATGGGCTCCGTGGTCAGCTCCCGGTCTCCCACCCGGAGGGTGAAGGCCACACTGTAGCTGCTCTTCAGGCTTCCCAGGGCATCGGCCTGGTTCTCGAGGTTGTAGGTTTCGGTGTCCAGCAGCAGGGTATGGTCATCCTGGACCTCTACCTTGAAGAAGGTCCGGATCATCGGGTCCGTGCCGTCGGCAAAGCGGACGCTTTCGATGAGCCCCGGCTTATCCTTGGTCTCCTCGGCGTCCAGGGCCTGGACATCCTGAATATCGGTGGTGGGTTCCGGATCCTGGTAGGTCAGGAAAATGGGGATCTCCGTGGGAGCGTCGTCATACAGGTTCCGGGTGACGGCGGTGTTCACCAGGGAGACGCTCTGGGCCTCGGTGTCCTTCGGCACCAGGTCCACCCGGATCTTCATGAAGGCCCACTGATCCATGGCCTCCGCCTTAAAGGTAACATACCAGATTTCCGGGCCCTGGAGGTCCAGGTCCTCCCTGGCGGTGATGACCCAGTCGCCTTCGCTCTCTTCACTCTGGGTCAGGGTCAGCTCCTCAGGACAGTCCACGCACTCGATGTGGATATCGGCCTTCTGCCAGGCGGTGGAGAGGAACCACAGGTCCACGCTCTCCCCGGGCCGGAGGGTAAAATAATCGCAGTTGGGCCAGATCTCCAAAGGATCGTAGCCATAGAGCTGGACAATGGTCCCTTCCTCGTCTTTTGGTAAGTATTCAATGCTGAGATTTCCGTTGGCATCGGCATAGCCTATGGTGATGAACTTCAGGTCCTCCTTTTCCAGGCTGCCCGGGGAACGGCTGGCAATGAAGGTGTAGCGCAGTCCGGGAATCAGCCCTGTGAAGGAGGCGGTGTGGATCCCCTTTTTCGCCTTGTCCTTTCCGGTAAAGACCGCCATATTTTCCAGGACCGGGGCATCCGTCAGCTTCGCCCCCTCAGGGGCGATGTAATAGCCCTCCAGGGAGTCTTCCTCCCCGGTTTTCTCCCCGGCAGAGGGCTCCTGGGCATCTCCGGGGTCTGTGGCCTCGGTGGCTTCCGTAGGCTCCGTGGCCTCGGTAGGCTCTGTGACCTCCGTGGGTTCCGTGGGTTCCGTGGCCTCGGTAGGCTCGGTTTCTTCCGTAGGCTCGGTGATTTCAGTCGGCTCCGTCTCCTCCGGGGTGTTCAGCGCCTCGTCCTGGCCGTCTTCGGTGCCGCTTCCGATCCAGTTTGCTGGCGCGGGGTAG
This sequence comes from uncultured Oscillospiraceae bacterium, assembly GCA_934565415.1. Classification (GTDB taxonomy): domain Bacteria; phylum Bacillota; class Clostridia; order Oscillospirales; family Oscillospiraceae; genus Faecousia. Next base: position 8,096 of record CAKTHQ010000028.1, on the reverse strand, counting down.
CACAGGGCCACATACCCCTCATCCAGAAGGTACACTTCAACGCCGCAGTCTTCCGGCAGATCCTTGCCGAGGGAAACGGACAGGTTTCCTTCCTGGTCATGCAGCCGCTTCTGGGCGTAGCCGGAGTCCAGGAGCCTGTACTCCCTGTCATAGGCCGCCACCACAAAGTAGTAGCTCTTTCCGGCGGTAAAGGTCCGGTCCGGGATCCTGTAGTCGATGTGGGCCACTACCTGGTTGTCCGTCCGCTCCACCTGGGCGGACAGCGACCAGTCTGTGTCCCCGGTGTCCGCGGAGCCTACCACCGGGACCATGGACAGCACCATGGCCAGCGCCAGCAGCAGACTGAGAACTCTTCTGCTCATATTGTGTTCCTCCTTTGAATGGTCTTCATTTCCGATCCATGCTTGGATACTATCATTGTACCAGGTGCTGCGCATTCTGTAAATCCTCCTTTTTTCTCATACTTTTGGGAAACCGCCGGGGCCCTCCCCCGGCGCACTGGGCAGAACATTTGCTTATTGCATTTCCCTGTTTTTCCGATTATAATAATCAAAAAGAAGAAAAACAGGAGGGAGATGCCATGCGGCGAATACTGCAATGTCACTAAGTTAGCACCAAGCGAAAAAGTTAAAATAGGAACGAGAACAGCACACAGCGCTACGGAACAGCGATTGTGTGCTGTTTTCTTGAAAAAAGGCATGACAAGAAAGCGGATCGAAAAATCCGCTAAAAAAAGCTATTCAAAAAGAATAAATTATGCTACTCTATAAGTGAAGCTGGCGGGAGGATTCCGTATTATCTTACGAGAACACTTACGGCTTGGTCGAATAGGCGAAATGTATCTCATAAGTAAGGCTTCGACATTGGGTGGACAGACTTTACCAAGAAAGAATTGCAGGCAAATATGAGTGGCAACGGAGAAATTGACCTTGTAGGCGTATTTCTTCTTTTTCTGTTGGATGACTACGGATTGGGTAATCAGTTGGCAGAAGTTGAACATAGTAAGCTTTGCAAAGATTTCCTGATGAACGAAGTCCACCTTTTTTGAGTGCAAATGCAGTAGTCCGAGGGTGTATTTCAGATCACGGAAAGAGGTTTCAATTCCCCAGCGCATGGCATAAAGCTGTTTGAGTTCAGAAACAGGGAAAGATTGCTGCTCCAGGTTCGTGATAATCGTTTCGAATGAATCATCCGATATTTTGAATCGGACAATTCTAAAGTTAAGTTCGTAAAACTGGACAGGATCAGACCTATCACAGTCTTTGGGAAGAAAGTCAAAACGATTCTGCCTGGGAATATATTTGCAGCAATTATCGATTTGCAGCAACTTTTTAACATCATTTGTTATTCGATTTGTAATATTGAGATGAATTGGCACATCAAATTCGTCAGAATCAGGGAGTTCCAGGCCAGCACCAATCCCAGTTTTACCATCCTTGATACGGAAGAGGAATGCCCAGTTTTTCTGCTGAATATGAGCAAGATTGTTATAGGATTCGTAATTTCTGTCAGCAAGTACCAGAGCTTTCGGGATATCGGAGCGATCCACCATCGTCGTCAATGCACCGCATTCATCCATATTTCTGAGTTTTTGAAGAATGACATCCAGATATAGATATTGAAGTAAATCATACGTTGCATTGATATGAAGTAAGTTATAGGACTTTTTTTCATCTTTACGGGAAACAAAGGACTCCGGATCGTCCGGGTTTGCAGCGATTTCCAATTCTGAACCATCGACAGCAAGCAGCCGATACCCCTTATAAAGCTTTTCGCTACAAACACTGTGCGTAAAATGCTCAAACAGTTTTTCAAAAGCATCCGGAGTAATTTTTGCGCGTTGCTGAATAAAGGCTGAGGAAGATGGTATAGATTTATCTAATCCAAAAAAATCCAGCAGGTCGTTGGTTAATGTTCCTCCCCGAAATGAGAGAACCGCAGCTATGGTTTTGTCGAAAGGAATTTTTCGGTTTCTGGTATAGTCTGTTTCAGGATGCCTTGAATAATCCCGCTTATAATCGGTAAGAAATTGAATGGAATTCAGTAAAGATTGCTTGATGTATTCGGCGGTCATAGGTAATCCTCCTTGTAGTTTTTGTGTCGAGAGACACTTCTAACTACAAGGGCCATTTTGCTAAGCGCACTTAGCAAAATGGCCGCACGAAATTGCATATTTGTCAAGTGGTTTTTGAAAAAAACACGAAAAAAGCACCCCGCTACAGCTCAATTTTGAGTGTAGCGGGGCATTTTGGCTTAACTTAGTGACATTGCGTTGCGAGCCAGTGACATTGGTCCACTCCTCACAATGACATTTTTTTAAATATTCAGCGCCGCGTCATATACCGCGTTTTTGGGCAGACCCAACCGGGCGGCGGCCTGCTTGATGGCGTCCTTCCGGCTGAGGCCTTCTTCCATGAGCGTTTTGACCAGCTCCGCCGCGTCCTCCGGGGAAGGTACTTCCTTTTCCTGCTCCGGGGCACCGGCCAGGATCAGTACGAATTCTCCTTTTGGGGGCGTTTCCTGATATAATTCCAGGGCGCCGGATAAGGTGGTGCGGATGACCTCCTCGTGGAGCTTGGTCAGTTCCCGGCAAAGGGAAATGGCTCTGTCTCCGCCGAAGGTTTCGGCCATATCCTCCAAAGTGGAAAGGAGCTTGTGGGGAGCCTCGTAGAAGATCATGGTCCGGGTTTCCGCCTTCAGGCTGTCCAGGTGTTCCCGGCGGCTTTTCTTGGCGGTGGACAAAAAGCCTTCAAAGCAGAACCTTCCCGTGGATTGGCCGGAAATGCTCAGGGCGGTGATGGCGGCGCAGGGGCCGGGAATGGCGCACACCGTGACTCCGGCCCGGGCGCACTGCTTGACCAGATCCTCCCCGGGGTCGGAAATGGCGGGGCTGCCTGCGTCGGCTGTCTCTTATACAGTTTCTCCGGCCAGAATTCGGTCCAGAATTTTTTCGCCCTTAAAGGACTTATTGTGCTCGTAATAGCTCACCAGGGGCTTTTTCAGTTCCAGATGGTTCAGAAGCTTCAGGGTAACCCGGGTATCCTCGGCGGCGATAAAGTCCGCGTTTTCCAGGGTGGCCTTGGCTCTCGGAGAAATGTCCCCCAGATTGCCGATGGGCGTAGGGACCAAATAAAGCATACCTGCCATGGCAGCCTCCTATAGATGATAAATGGAACGGTACTCTTTTGTGGGAGTGCCGTCTTTTTCGTATAAGGTGATTTCTTCCCACTTTAGCCCCGGTTTTCCGCCCTTGCGCAGCTGCAGCAGGATGAGGCAGGGTGCTTCGCCGGGCCGGTGCCGTACCAGGGAAAGACGCTTGGCCTCCAGGCGGACACCGGCAGCCAGGCCCAGAATCTCTCCCAGCCGTTCCGGCTTATGAACCAGGAACAGGTCCCCGCCGTATTTTAAGGCCCAGGCGGCGCTGTTCAAAAGGGAAGCCAGGGAACAGCCCAGCGTTTGCCGGGCCAGGGGCGTTTTTTGGCTGGAAAACCCGCCGGAAAAATAGGGCGGGTTGCTGATGCAGCAGGAAAAGGAGCCGGGGTGCATCAGCTCCGGAATGGAGCGCACATCCGCGCATATACTTTCCATACGGGCTTCCAGGTGATTTCTGCGGATGTTTTCCAGAGCGGCCTGGTGGGAAAGCGGCGTTATTTCAAAGCCCACCACCCGGCAGCCCGGATCCTTGGCGCAGAGCAGCAGCCCCAGGGTACCGCAGCCGGAGCCCAGGTCCAGTACCCGGGCGTTTTTGGGAAGGGTTATAAAATGGGACAGCACCATGGAGTCTGTGCTCAGGGGAAAAGCTCCCGCAGGGATCTCCAGAGTGTATCCGCCAGACAGTGTTTCCAAAGATTGTACTCCTAAAAAATCGGCCTGCGCATTTTGGGCGCAGGCCGACAGGCGTGTGAAGAATCAGCCTTCCTCGATAGCTTCGGCGGGGCACTGATCGGCGCAGGAGCCGCAGCTGACGCAGACATCGGGATTGATGACATACTTGTCCTCGCCCTCGGAAATAGCCTCGACGGGGCACTGCTCGGCGCAGGAACCGCACTTCACGCAGGCATCGGTGATATTGTAAGCCATGAAAACACCTCCTATAGTTTTTTCATAAGTGCATTCCGACGAATGCACCTTTATTCTAGCATGGAATCGGAAAAAAGCAATTCCTTTTTTCTAAAAATTTATGTCCAATTTGAAAAGACGGTATATTCTCCCCGGACCTTGTCCACAATCCGGTGGAAGGGGGGAAAACGCCATGTATTGCGGGAAAACCACGGCCCAGATCATCCGCCGGGCAGGCAATATTGCAAGGGAGCTGGGCCATAGCTTTGTGGGGACGGTCCATTTGCTGCTGGCCCTCAGCGAGTCCCCCGGAGGGCCGGGACAGCTGCTGCGGGGGATGGGCCTGGAAACAGAAAGCGCCCGGGCCATGACGGCTTTATTATACGGCCTGGGGGATGGGACGCTGCCCCTGCCCCAGGGCTTTACCCGGGCTGCCAGAAGACTTCTGCGGCAGGCCTCCCGGGAGGCCAAGCGGCAGGGCCGGCGTGCCGTTTCTCCCATGGACCTGCTGCTGGCAGTGGCCCGGACGGAAAACTGCGGGTCTGGGGAAATGCTCAAAACCTATGGAGTGGACGCGGATGTGCTGTTTACCCTTACATTGGAATGGATGTCCCCAAGGCGGAAGAAGGAGGTTATCCCATTGAAATTATTGGAACAATTCAGCGAGGATCTGGTCCAAAAGGCGGTGTCCATGGACCCGGTGATTGGACGGGAGCGGGAAATTGATATGGTCATCGGCATTCTGTGCCGGAAGAACAAAAACAATCCTGCCCTCATCGGGGAGCCCGGGGTTGGGAAAACCGCTATTGCCGAGGGCCTGGCCCAGCGGATGGCCCTGGGAAACGTGCCGCCGCAACTAAAAGAGAAACGGCTCTACAGTTTGAATATGGCCAGCCTGGTGGCGGGCACCAAATACCGGGGAGAATTTGAAGAACGCCTCCGGGATGTGCTGGCGGAAATCCGCAGGAGCGGAGATGTAATTCTGTTTGTAGATGAAATGCATACCATCGTTGGCGCCGGGGCGGCGGAGGGGGCCATCGATGCCGCCAACATCTTTAAGCCTGCCCTTGGCCGTGGGGAGCTGCAGATGGTAGGGGCTACCACCCGGGAGGAGTATCGGAAATACATCGAAAAGGATGCGGCCCTGGAGCGCCGGTTTCGTCCGGTGGTGGTGGAGGAACCGGACCCGGAGACGGCTTTGGGAATTTTGCGGGCCTTAAAGCCGGGGCTGGAGCGGCACCATCGGACCCGAATTACAGAGGAGGCCATGAGCGAGGCGGTGCGGCTGTCCGTCCGGTACCTGCCGGACCTCTATTTGCCGGACAAGGCCATTGATCTGCTGGACGAGGGGGCGGCCCGGGCAAAAATGGAAGAAACCAGCCTGACCCGGGGCTCTTCTACCCGGAAGGCGTTGGAAGAGGAGCTAAGGGAGGCAGTGCGGGACCGACGGTTTGAAAAGGCGGCGGAATTGCGGGATAAAGTGCAAAATCTGATGGAGCGGCCTGCAGAGGGGCGGCGGCCCAGGGCCGTGACGGCCTCGGATATTGCCTGGGTGGTGTCCGCCCGGACCGGAATTCCCGTAGGCAGACTGACAGCCCAGGAGCGGGAAAGGCTGCTCAATCTGGAAGGACTGCTGGGCAGCCATGTGGTAGGGCAATCGGCGGCTGTTTGCGCCGTGGCAGAGGCGGTGCGCCGGGGAACCAGCGGCATCCGGGACCCGGGGCGACCCATTGCTAGCCTGCTGTTTGCCGGCCCTACCGGGGTGGGCAAAACGGAGCTGTGCCGGGCTCTTGCCGAGGAGGTCTATGGCAGCCGGGAGGCTATGCTCAGACTTGACATGACGGAGTATATGGAAAAGCACTCCGTCTCCCGGCTTCTGGGGGCGCCTCCCGGCTATGTGGGCTACGAGGAGGGGGGCAAGCTGACGGAAGCGGTGCGCCGCAGACCCTACAGCCTGGTTCTTTTTGACGAGCTGGAAAAAGCCCACCCGGAGGTATTGGGGCTGCTGCTGCAAATCATGGAAGAGGGTGTCCTGACGGATTCCACCGGACGGAAGATCAGCTTCAAAAATACCATCGTTGTGATGACCTCGAATGCCGGGGGCGCCCTCCGGGGAGAGGGGCTGGGCTTTTGTGCCGCCGGAAAGAGAGGACAGGTGGAGGAGGCCCTTCGGCAAACCTTTACCCCAGAATTTTTAGGGCGACTGGACGGACTTATCTGCTTCGATCCTCTGACCGGCAGCGCCATGGAGGCCATTGCCCGGAAATATTTGAATGAGCTGGAGCGGCGGGCGGCCGGTCTGGGCGTGATGCTCCAGTTCCCGCAGACACTGGCCCGGGATCTGGCTGCCGGATGCTCCGGCCCGAGCGGTGCCCGGCAGCTCCGGCGGCTGGTGCAGGACCAGGTGGAGGATAAGCTGGCAGTGTATCTTTTGCGCAGCGGCAGAAAACCAACAAAGGTTCGGCTGAGAATGGAGGCGGGGGAAGTGATTGTGGGATAATTCCCAAAAATTGGAAAAACCGTAAAACAAACGTTCGAATATTAGAAAAATATGGGGGTTTGACCGGGAAAACGACAAAAAAAGATTGATTTTTTTGGGGCAAGGAAGTATACTGTAGCAAAATGGAGTGAAATGGATGTAAAGTGGAGGAAAAGGGGAGGCGAGACGATGATTGGAAAGTATCCGGCAAAGATGGACGACAAGGGCCGCCTCATCGTCCCGGCCAAGCTCCGGGATGAGCTGGGGAACGACTTTTATGTGACCCTGGGCGTCAACTGCGGCCACCGGTGCCTGACGGTATATACGAAGGACGAATGGGAGACCCTGAGCCGGAATTTCAACGCCCTGACCCTTTCCCAGCGCAGCGGCGCCACCAGCCTGATTTTTATGAATGCGGCCCAGTGCAGCCCGGATAAACAGTTCAGGTTTAGCCTGACCCCCTTTTTGGAAAGCTACGCGGGAATCGACCGGGAGGTTATGATTGTGGGCCGGGCTGGGCAGGCGGAAATCTGGGACAGCCAGGAGTTCCGGCGATTTGAAGAAGAGAACCTGACCCCTGAAAAGCTGCTGGCATCCTTGGAGGCAATTGGACTATGAGCGAATTTCATCATGTATCCGTTCTGCTGGAGGAGTGTATCCAGGGGCTGAACATCAAACCGGACGGCATTTATGTGGACGGCACCCTGGGTGGCGCCGGCCATTCCAGCCGCATTGCGGCGAAGCTCACAACCGGCCGCCTCATCGGTATCGACCGGGACCCGGTGGCTTTAAAGGCAGCCAGGGAGCGGCTGGCCCCTTTTGGGGATCGGGTGAAGCTGGTCCATTCCAACTTCTGCCAGATGGACAAGGTTTTGGAGGAACTGGGGATTGCCGGTGTAGACGGCATTCTCATGGACCTGGGGGTTTCCTCCCCCCAGCTGGACGACGGGGAACGGGGCTTCAGCTATATGGCAGATGCCCCGCTGGATATGCGTATGGACAGCGGGGATGTCCTGACTGCCGATACGGTGGTGAATACCTGGTCCTATGAAGAGTTGAAAAGGATTCTTTATGATTATGGCGAGGAGCGCTATGCCCCGGCCATTGCGTCTGCCATTGTCCGGCGCAGGGAGACGGCACCGGTTCGGACTACTCTGGAGCTGGTGGATGTCATTCGTTCCGCTATGCCTGCTGCGGCTCTGCGGGAAAAGCAGCATCCGGCCAAGCGGACCTTCCAGGCCATCCGCATTGCCGTCAACGATGAGCTGGGCTCTGTGGCCACGGCCATGGAAAAGGCCATCCCGCTGCTGAATCCCGGCGGACGGCTGGCAGTGATCACCTTCCATTCCCTGGAAGACCGGATTGTGAAGAACGCTATGGCCTCTGCAGCCAAGGGCTGCATCTGCCCGCCGGAGTTCCCGGTGTGCGTTTGCGGCCGGAAGCCCCAGGTAGATATTCTAACCCGCAAACCCATTGTCTCCTCCCCGGAGGAGCTGGAAGAAAACCCCAGAGCCAGAAGTGCCAAGCTGCGCATCTGCCAGAAACGATAATCTTATGC
>CAKTHQ010000027.1 GCA_934565415.1 uncultured Oscillospiraceae bacterium | reverse complement strand
TCTTCGTCGGAATAGCTGCCCAGCTCGATAATTTCCATCCGGTCCAGCAATGGCCGCGGCACCGTATCCAGGGTATTGGCGGTAGTAATGAACATCACATCGGACAGATCGAAGGGAATTTCCACATAGTGGTCCCGGTAAGTGCTGTTCTGCTCACCATCCAGTACCTCCAAAAGGGCCGCACTGGGGTCCCCCCGGTAGTCGGAGCCCATTTTATCAATCTCATCCAGCAGCAGCACCGGATTGGAGGTGCCCGCCTGGGTCATAGCCGCCATTATCCGGCCGGGCATGGCTCCAACATAGGTCTTTCGGTGGCCCCGGATATCTGCCTCATCGTGGACACCGCCCAGAGAAATACGAACCATCTTTCGGTTCAGGCACCGGGCAATGGAGTAAGCAATGGAGGTCTTGCCCACGCCGGGAGGGCCCACCAGGCACAAAATCTGGTGGCCGCTTTCCGGAGCCATTTCCCGCACAGCCATGGCTTCCAAAATGCGCTCCTTAACCTTTTCCATGCCAAAATGGTCATGGTCCAGGATTTTCCGGGCAGCTTCCACATCTACCCGTTCCTTTGTTTTGACATTCCAAGGCAAATCCAGCACTGTATCCAGGTAGTTGCGCAAAACCGAGGCCTCAGAGGAGCCGTAGGGCTGCTTTTTCAGCTTATTGGCATCCTTGATGAGCTTTTTCTCCTGCTCCTCCGGCAGATGAAGGGCTTTGATTCTGGCCAGGTCTTCGTCCAGCTCTTCGTCCTCATCCTCTTCCCCCAACTCTTCCCGGATGGCTTTCATTTGCTCCCGCAGATAATAGTCCCGCTGATTCTGGTCCATGCTGGCTCGGGTCTTATCCTGTATTTCCCCTTCCAGCTTCAAAACCTCAATCTCGTGGCGAAGCATGGAAACAGCCATTTCCAGGCGCTTGAAAGGATTCAGCTGACACAAAAGAGCCGCCTTATCCCGGTAATCCAATCCGGAATTCTGGCCGATGGAATCTGCCAGATAGCCGGAATCGTCAGAGTCGATCATCTTCAGCTGAATCAGCTGGGTGGGATGCTCGGTCATTTCCGTGTAATCGGCATAAAGATTGTTTGCTTCCCGCCGCAGAGCCTGATTCCGGGGAGTATTTGCGCTCTCCTGGCTGGGCACGGACTCCACATATCCGCTAAGATACGGCGTCGTCTGCGTCAGCTCGGTAACCCGGCCACGGCTTAAACCTGTAACCAAGACCCGAAGGTTCTCGTCCTGGGCCTTGAGAACCTGCTTAACCATGACAATGGTGCCAATGGCATATAGATCTTTAAGGCCGGGATCGTCCACCAGAATATCCTTCTGGGGCACCAGAATCAGCACCTGGTTTTCTTTCATCGCCGCGTCCAGTGCCATCACGGACTTTAACCGGCCCACATCAAAATGAACCGTCTGTTCCGGGAATACCGTCAGGCCCCGAAGGGCCAGCACCGGCATCTTCCCGGCATATATGGTTTCGCTCATAGGTAAAACCTCCTTTAAATGGAGTACAGAAACAAAGGGGGGCAGTGCAAGCTGCCCCCCTTTGACTTCACTTATTTTTTCCCGTTCAGGGGCTGTCTGGGATGCTGCGGATCCCGGATGATGGTAGCTTCTCCCCCATCAATACACTCCGGGGTCAAAATCACCTTCTGAATGGTCAGGTCAGAGGGAATACGGAACATAATGCCCGTCATTACCTTCTCCATAATGGCACGCAGGCCTCTGGCGCCAATTTGACGATCAATGGCTTTCTGAGCTATGGCATTCAAAGCCTCGTCGGTGATTTCCAGAGCCACACCGTCCATTTCCAGCAGTTTCTGATACTGCCGGGCAATGGCATTCTTGGGCTCTACCATAATCCGCACCAGATCGTCCTTTGTCAGGCTCTCCAGGCAGGAAATCATGGGCATACGGCCGATGAGCTCCGGAATGATGCCGAACTTCATCAGGTCGTGGGGCTCCACCTGAGCCAGGAGCTTTCCCACATCCCGGCTCTTCCGGCTTTCCACCGGTGCATCAAAACCAATCGTGCTCCGGTCCGTCCGGGCCTCGATAATCTTATCCAAGCCGTCAAATGCGCCGCCGCAGATAAAGAGGATGTTGGTGGTATCCACCTGAATCATCTCCTGCTGGGGGTGCTTTCTGCCGCCCTGGGGAGGCACATTGGCCACAGTGCCCTCGAGAATCTTCAGCAGTGCCTGCTGCACGCCCTCACCGGACACATCCCGGGTAATGGAGGTATTCTCGCTCTTGCGGGCGATTTTATCCATTTCGTCGATGTAAATAATGCCACGCTGGGCCAGCTCAACATCGAAGTCCGCCGCCTGCAGGAGCCGCAGAAGAATGTTCTCCACATCCTCGCCCACATAACCGGCTTCGGTCAGGGTGGTGGCATCCGCAATGGCAAAGGGGACATTCAGAATCTTTGCCAGAGTCTGGGCAAACAGGGTTTTACCGCTGCCGGTGGGGCCGATCAGAAGAATATTGCTCTTCTGCAGGTCCACATCGGACTGATCGCCGCTGTTGATACGCTTATAGTGGTTATAAACCGCAACGGACAGAGCGATCTTGGCCTCTTCCTGACCAATGATGTAATGGTCCATGAAGGCCTTCATCTCCATGGGGGTGGGCAGGTCGCTCATCTTGGGGATATCGGTCTCCAGCTCCTCAGCCAGAAGCTGGCTGCAAGCCTTTACGCAGTCGCTGCAGATGTATACGCCGGGGCCGGCGATCAGCCGGGCGGCCTGAGATTCCCGTTTCCCGCAGAAGCTGCACCGAACCGGGGGTTCACTCGTTCTTGCCATGCAGGCAGGTACCTCGTTTCTATAGAATCAGTGGTGCTCCAGCACCCGGTCGATGAGCCCGAAGGCTTTGGCCTCCTCGGCACTCATAAAGTTATCCCGCTCGCAGGCAACGGTAACCTCTTCGATAGGCCTGCCGGTGTTCTCGGACAGAATCCGGTTCATCCGGGCCTTAATGGTCTCCAAACGCTTCAGGTGAATGGCCATATCCGTGATCTGACCCTGTGTGCCGGCGGAGGGCTGGTGGATCATAATCTCGGAGTTGGGCAGGGCCATCCGCTTGCCCTTGGTGCCCGCACTCAGAAGGAACGCACCCATAGAGGCAGCCATGCCGACACAGATGGTAGCCACATCGCACTTGATGTACTGCATGGTATCGTAAATGGCCATACCGGCGGTAACGCTTCCTCCGGGGGAATTGATATAGAACTGAATATCCTTATCCGGGTCCTGGGCTTCCAAATACAGAAGCTGGGCCACTACCAGGCTGGCAGTGGTATCGTTGACCTCTTCGGACAGGAAAATGATACGATCGTTCAGCAGGCGGGAGAAAATATCGTAGCTGCGCTCTCCGCGGCTGGTCTGCTCAACAACATAGGGAACTAAACTCATGGTGATGTCTCCTTTCAATGGGCGTAAGATATGCCGTGAAACATTCTAACCACTCTAAAGGATGCTTATTCCTCGGTCTTCTCTTCCGCCTTGGGGGCGACGGCAACGGCGTTGTCCACAATCAGCTTGACGGCCTTACGGGTCTTCAGGCTCTCGGTCAGCTCGTCGATGGGGACCATCTCCTTGATCTTGTCCTCTTCCATCTCGTACTGCTTGGCCATGGACTGGAACTCTTCCTCAATATCCTCTTCGGTAACGGTCAGGTTCTCTACCTCGGCAATTTTCTCCAGGGTCACGGAGATCTTGGCCTGCTTCTCAGCGGTGGGACGGAAGGCGTTGCGCATGGTGTTCACATCGCCGCCCATCATCTTGGCATACTGCTCCATGGAGTAGCCGCTCATCTGCAGCTGGTAACCAAAGCGCTCCATCTGGATGTCCAGCTCCTTCTCAACCAGGGCATTGGGCATATCCACGGTGGTATTCTCGGCAGCCTTCTCCACGGCAGCATTCTCGAAAGCGGAGTCCGCCTGCTTCTGGGCCTTTTCCAGAGCCTTGGCACGGATGTCAGCCTTCAGGGCCTCCAGGGTGTCGAACTCGGAAACATCCTTGGCAAACTCATCGTCCTGCTCGGGCACGATGGTAATGGTGACCTTGTTGACCTTCACATGGAACACAACCGCCTTGCCGGCCAGCTCCTTGTGATAGTCCTCGGGGAAGGTGATGTTGATGTCCTTCTCCTCACCGGCGGACATACCCACAATCTGCTCCTCGAAGCCGGGGACAAAAGAGCCGCTGCCCAGCTTCAGGTCAAAGTTCTCACCCTTGCCGCCATCGAAGGGAACGCCGTTGTCGAAGCCCTCAAAATCGATGTTGGCAGTGTCGCCCATTTCGGCAGGACGGTCCACGTTCTCGGTGGAAGCCACGTTCTTAGCCATGTTATCCAACTCGGCCTGAACCTGCTCGTCAGTAACGGTGGGCTCGGTCTTCTCCACTTCCACGCCCTTGTACTGGCCCAGGGTGACCTCGGGGTACACATCGGTGGTGATGGTCAGGGTAACAATGTTGTCATCGGAAATCTGCATATCGGTGAGGCTGGGACGGCCAATGGCCTTGAAGCCCTCCTGCTTGGCAACGGCAAAATCGTAAACCTCGGGGAAGATCTCCTCCAGGCCGTCTTCATAGAAAACATGGGCGCCGTACATAGCCTCGATCATCTTCCGGGGCGCCTTGCCCTTCCGGAAGCCGGGGATCATGATGCTCTTGCGGGCCTTGGTATAAGCCTTGTTAATGCCGGTCTCCATCAGCTCCTTGTCGATTTCGACAACGATGGTAGCCTGATTGCCCTTCTTCTCAACGTTCTTAACTTGCATTTTGGTATTCCTCCTGAATAAGTGCGCCGGAGCGCACCCTTTGTTTTTTACATAGCCGATATATTCTATCAAAGAATGCGGAAAATGTCCACACTTTTTCGAAAAAATTTTTATTTTCTTACCAGGTACGGCCGAAAGCCCAGGTAGTCGGCAGAAAGCAGGCGGTACTCAATCCCGTCCCAGTTTCCTTCCATGGCAAGCTTATGGCTGCCGCCGTGAAGGTGGCCGTAAAAGCACTGGCGCACCTCATATTTTTCCAAAAGGTCCAAAATCTCCCGGCAGGTATAGCCTTTATACCTGGGCGGATAATGGAGAAAAACCAGCTTCTGCCTGTCCCCCGCCGCTTTTAAAGAGGCTTCCAGCCGCATCAGTTCCCGGCGGAACACTTTTTCATCATGCTGGCCGGACTTTTCCTCCTCGAAAAACCAGCCCCGGGTGCCGCAGATGGCCGTTTCCCCGTATTCATAGCAGTTGTTGTTCAGCAGGTACAGATCCTGAAAGCCGTTCTCCTGGCAGAACTTGGTAAATTTGGCCTGGGTGCTCCACCAATAGTCGTGGTTGCCCTTTAAGATGATCTTTCTTCCGGGGATGGCATTGATCCAGGCAAAATCCGCCAGCGAAGAGTTTAGGTCCAGTGCCCAGCTCAGGTCCCCCATTAGCACCAGGGTATCCTCCGGATTCAAAATCTTCAGTCCTTCTTTGAGCTTTTCCATATAACCCACCCAGGCGCCGCCGAAAATATCCATGGGCTTAGGGGCACCCAGGCACAGGTGCAGGTCTCCCATTGCGTATAGTGCCAAACCTTCACCTCCTCAAAATCGACTGTATCTCCCGGGGTTCTTTGTTCAGAATCTCAGAAAGAAGCCGCTCATCCAGCTGGGGGCTTTTCTCCGACAGCATCAGGCACATCCGGTTTTCGCCGCCCTTAGCCCGGTAATCCTGGACTCCGGCATAGGTAAGGGCCTCGTAAGGAGACAGCAGCCGCCCGGTATCTTTCAGGACGCCCCTGAGCGTGAATGTCATCCGGCTATCGCTGACTACGCTGACATACAGAAGTCTTCGCAGGGCTTTCAGCAGGTCATCCTCCGGAACAAAATCCGCCCCCATATAGGCACACTTGGCGTATTCCATGGCAGCATCGTTTCCTCCAAGCAGGGATAGCACTGCTTCCAGGCCCAGGGGCAGCCAGATGTCCGCCTCCGGGGTTTGGGTCTTCACCGTCACGCCGTCCGTTCGCAGCGCACCCAGGGATACCAACTCCCAGGGGCTGTTGTTTTCATTACAGCAGACAAGCGTTTTTCCGATGGGAAATCCCATGGCTTTCAGGCAGAGCCCGGCAAGGGCCCCGGAAAAGTCTCCGCCCACCACAGCCAGGTCCACCGGCTCCTCCCCTTCTTCCGAAAGATTTTTTGCCAAGCCCATTCCCAAAGCGGCGATCCGCACCGCCGTCTTCCCCCAAAAGCCCAGGGGCATTTGGAAACGGGCGGACAGATACTCGGCCATAGCTTCCATCCGGCCGTCCGTTGTGTACCAACATCTAAGGAACTTTCCCTTGCGTTCCAGATTTTCCAGTCGAGCCCATCTTCTGCCCACGGAGAAATCCAGGTCCCAGCCGGTCAGATTCCAGTCCCCGAAGCGGTTCAGCAGGTCGGCTATGGCCGCGTTCTCCGGCTGACCGCCTAAGCTTTTGATTTCCTTCAGGCTCAGCCTCGGCAGCCGCTCCGGCAGGTACAGGCCTCCATCCGGGCTTCGGTCCTCCCGGAAGGCCTGCAGAAAATCATAAAAAACCCCGTTATCCCTTGTGGTCGTGTAACGCAGTTGACATCACTCCCAAAGCATTGTTCCAATACAAATCCATCACGTTCTCTTCGCTGAGCCCTCGCTCCAGAAGCCGCTGGGAAAGGGGCTCGTAGCCCTGCAGGCCCCCGAACCCTTGAGGCAGAGCGTCGCAGCCGTCCAGATCTCCGCCCAGCGCAATGTGCCTGCACTCCGGGTCCAGCTCCATAAAATGCAGGATGTGATCGCAGACCGTATCCAGGGTGGCGTTCTCTCCCAGAAAGGCAGCATACTGGTTAATGCCAACCACGCCGCCGGTATCCCGGATGGCCCGGAACATATCGTCCGTCAAATTCCGGCTATGAGGGCACACCGCCCGGCTGTTGGAATGGGAGGCAATCACTGGGCCCCGGGTAATTTTCAGAATATCCCAGAAGCCCTCGTCGCTGATATGACTCACATCCACCAGCATTCCCAGGTCCTGGGCATTGCGGACATAGGTTCTTCCCATGTCCGTCAGCCCGCCGCCGGTCAGGTGGGAGCCGGTCAGAGGATTCTGTTCGTTCCAGCCCAGGGTAGAAATGCGGAAGCCTGCCAGAAACAGGCTCTCCAGCAGCTCCGGGTCAAAGCCAAAGCCGGCAGGGCCCTCGATGGTCAGAACGGCCGACATTTTCCCCTTTTCTCTGTTTGCTTCAATCTCCTCCGGCGTGTAAGCCAAAGCGATCTTCTTTTTGTTCTTATCCACCTCCCGCTGAATGGTAGCGATTTCCCGCTCAAAAATCACGATGGGAGAAAGGTGGTACTCCTCCTCCAGAAGCGGGGATGTAAAGCAGGCAAAACACTGGGCATAGCCCGGAAAGGCCTGCGCCCGCTCCAAATCGATATGCCCGTCGCTTTTTTTCAGGCTTCCCGCCTGGTTCAGGTCCTCTCCCAGCAGATGCAGGGCAGCATCGCAGTGCAGGTCAAATACAGGGAATTTCATGCAAACGCATCCTCCAGATGATTGATTTCCGGTTTTCGGGTTTCCAGCCCTTCCGGCGCATAAATTTCGATCACATCGAATCTGGGCTGAAGCTCGGTAGGGTGACACATCAAATAAACTTCCGCCGTAGAGCGGAGGCGGCGCTGTTTTCGCCAGTCCACATACTCCCGGGCCTGGGCAAAGTCGGCGTTCTTCCGCAGCTTTACCTCTACAAATACCAGGTAGCCTCCACTCACCGCCACCAGGTCAATTTCCCCGAAGCGGCTGTGAAAATTGGTTGTAACAATTCTGTAGCGCTTTCTTTTCAGGTATTCCGCCGCAAGCTGCTCTCCCCAGCGGCCAAGGTCGTTATTTCTGCCCATAGAACTTCTTCAAAAAGTTCATCCGGTGGATAGGGCTGGGGCCCAGGGCTTCCAGGGCCGCATAGTGGGCCTTGGTGCCGTAGCCCTTGTGAATTTCGAAGCCATAGCCCGGGTACTGCTCCGCCATTTGAAACATCACATCGTCCCGGCTGACCTTGGCCAGAACGGAAGCCGCCGCAATGCTGGCGCTGAGGCTGTCCCCTTTGATAATCGTCTTGCAGGGCACGCCAAAATCTGTCTGGCGGTTGCCGTCGATGAGGGCCAGGTCCGGCTTGACTTGCAGCTGATCCATCGCCCGCTTCATAGCCAAAAAGGTGGCCTGCAGGATATTTATTTCGTCAATTTCTTCCTGAGAAGCAAAGCCAATCCCATAGGCCACAGCCTTCTCCCGGATAACGGGGAACAGTTCTCTTCTGCGCTTATCGGATAGCTTCTTACTGTCGTTCAGGCCGGGAATCTCCAGATGCTCCGGCAAAATCACAGCGGCGGCGCACACAGGCCCCGCCAAGGGGCCTCTGCCTGCTTCATCCACGCCGCAGATGACGGAATAGCCCTCTGCCCGGCAGGCATCCTCAATGGCCCACAGATTTTCTTCGCTCATAGCATTTCCTCCTTGGGCTGTTCCAGGGTGAATTTTCCCAATTTGCCGCTACGGAATTCGTCCAGCAGCACCTTGGCCATCCGCTCCGTGTGGATCTCTCCCCGGGCCAGCAGATAGCCCCGGTTCTTCCCTGCCATTTCCAGCAGCTCGTAGCCCGGTGTCCCGGCGGGGGGTTCCACCTTATAGCGGTCCTTCAAAGTCTCCGGATAGTATTCCAGCAGCAATTCCAAAAGGCGGCAGGCCAGCTCCTCCACATCGATGACCCCTTCTTTGACAGCCCCCGTAAAGGCCAGCATCATGCCCACCTCCGGATCCTCAAATTTGGGCCAAAGGATACCCGGGGTATCCAGCAGCTGTAATCCCGCATCTACAGTAACCCACTGCTTGCCCCGGGTAACACCGGGACGGTTCTCCGCCTTAGCGCCCTTTCTTCCGGAAATCTGATTGATGAGGGTAGATTTGCCCACATTGGGGATGCCCACCACCATAACCCGCAGGGGCCGGTTCATACCCTTGGCCGCGTCCCGGGCCAGTTTTTCGGCGCAGGCCTGCCGGGCCGCCGGGGTAAATCCATTGATCCCCCGCTTGGTTTTGCAGTCGGTTGCCAATACGGCCATACCCTTCTTTTTGAAATAGGCCTGCCAGCGCTGGGTAGCTGCCGGATCTGCCAGATCCATCCGATTCAAAACAATCATCCTGGGTTTGGTGCCGCAAATGGCATCGATATCCGGATTCCGGCTGGAAATAGGGATCCGGGCATCCACAATTTCGCAGACTGCATCCACCTGCTTCAGGTCTGCCTCGATTTGCCGCCGGGTCTTGGTCATATGCCCGGGATACCACTGAATATTCATGCTGCTGTCCATTATTTCACCGTTCCGATCCTTGTATAGTCTCTTTTTTCCGTACCGCCGTCGGTACCGGGCAGCAGGAGCAGGGCCACCTTGCCCAAAATCTCCCGCTTGTCTACCTGGCCAATTTCCAAAGAACGACTATCCTTGGAATGATTTCGGTTGTCTCCCATAACAAATACACAGTTCTCCTCTACAATCTGAGGAAAAAGCGCCCCTTCATCCAGATTGGTAGGTGTATTGATGTAGCTTTCCTCCAGAGGCAGACCGTTTACATATACAATACCGTTTTCAAAGTCCATATCCACAATCTGGCCTTCCGTAGCAATGACCCGCTTAACAATGGGTTTGCCATCATCGTAGGTGTGCTTGCTGACTACCACTACATCCCCCTTTTGGGGCTCCCCGCAAAGGAGGTTGCTGTAAAGCAGCAGGTAGTCCCCATCCAGAAGCGTCCGCTTCATGGAAGGGCCGGAGACCACAATGATCCGGAAGAACACCAGAAACAGCACCATGACAACGCTCAGCATCCAGCACAGGTCATGCAGGTACATCACCGTGCTTTTTCCGGCATCCGGCTCTTCTTCCTTTTTCTCTTTTTTCTTAAAAAAAGCCATTGCGTCTTTCCTCCATTGTAAACTCAGGCTTATTATAGCATGGAAATCCATTCTTTTCCATAGGGAAACCAGGGATTTCCCGCTCTAGGGCATAAAAAAAGAGGGCCAAGCCCTCTTTTTCTATGAAAAGTTCTGTTAGACCTTCTCCTTGATCTTGGCAGCCTTGCCCACGCGGTCGCGCAGGTAGTACAGCTTGGCACGACGAACCTGGCCCTTGCGGACGGTCTCGATCATAGCCACATTGGGAGAATGCAGGGGGAAGACCTTCTCGCAGCCGACGCCGTAGGATACACGACGAACGGTGATGGTCTCGCCGATGCCGCCATGCTTGCGAGCGATGACGATGCCTTCGAACACCTGGATACGCTCACGGGCGCCTTCCTTGATGCGAACGTGCACACGAACGGTGTCGCCTACCCGAACCTCGGGCAGCTCTTCCTTCATGTACTGGCTGTTCAGAGCTTTTACCAAATCCATAATAAATGTCCTCCTTAAATATTAGGCGTTCATGCCGTCAAACCTGCGGCAGAGGACTCACCTTGATTTCAGACCGGTTGATTTTATCATATCCCCCGCAAAAAAGCAAGCCCTTTTTGAGAAAATTCCGGATTTTTCAAAAAATGGCAGCGACCGGAGTTCAATCGCTGCCATTTACAGTATTTATGTCTTTCCCGAGGCCTGGTGTGTCACAAGTCCGCCGTCGGCTTATCCGCGAATATTTCCGCGGCATCGGCTTTCTTCACCGCCCTCGCCTTTGTGTTTATAGTATAGCATTGGAGCGGAGGCGATTGGTGAAGAATTCTTAAACGTTCAAAGAAAAAATTATGCCGGATAGACATTGCTGACAAGCAGCAGAATGGGCAAAGCCAGGGTAAACACACTGACGGCCCAGGCGTACATGGCCTTTCTGGACAGAAACATCATAGCAAGACATCCACCGGTCAGGGCCAACGGGCCCACCACCGCCACATACCTGGAAATATGAATGGCAAATTCCCCGGTGGACTGCAAATTAAGGCCCACGGATTCCGGCAAATGGCTGCCGTTATAGGCCGCAAACCGCAGGGCATAGTATACAACCGGTGCCGCCATAATCGGCTTGCGCAGGTGATAAAGCCAGGTGACGATAATGCCAATGATGCGCTTGACCTGGTTATAGCTCTTTATAAATCCATTCTGGTCCTTGGTTTGGACCGTCTGCTCTGTATTTTCCATATAGCCTCCCTATATTTACGCACGAACATTTTCCCGGTAGATTGCCGCCAAGCCCTGGAGCACCAAATCCCGCTCATAGCGAATTGGCGTCCTGCACAGAGGAACCACATACTGCCCAATGCGTCCGGTAGCAATCACAGTGGCGGAAGAACCCAGCTCCTCCTCCATCCGCTGGACCATTCCGTCGATCATGGCTGCGGCGCCCATCATAATACCGCTGCGCATACATTCGATGGTATTGTGACCAATGGCCCGCTTGGGCTGATCCAGCTGCAACCCCGGAAGCAGTGCGGCCCGTTCCGTCAGCGCCTCCATGGAAATGCGAATGCCCGGACAGATGCTGCCGCCAATCATGGCACCGCTGCCATCAATCGCCATCAGTGTGGTCGCCGTGCCCATATTCACCACGATGATCGGCGGCTTTTCCAGCTTCAGGGCCGCCACACAGCCCACCACCAGGTCTGCCCCGGTCTGGGCCGGATTGTCTATACGGATATTGAGCCCCGTCCGGATTCCCGGGCCCACCACCAGAATATTCTTGGAGAAGAGCTTCCGCAGGGCCGTTTTCATGGCATTCAGCACCTGGGGCACCACAGAGGACACAATAGCCCCTTCGATCTGGGCTGTAGAAATATCCCGGATGGACAGAAGCATCTTTAAATCAATGGCATATTCATCGGAGGTTTTGGTTACATCCGTCCGCAGACGAGCCTGAAAAACAATGGTCTGCCCCCGGATGGCGCCGATGGTGATATTGGTATTCCCGATGTTCAGCGCAAGGATCATACCAGTTCCTCCAAATCCTGTTCTTCCAAAATACGGAAGGTGGTCACTTTTCCCTTTTCGATCTCGATAAGTCCCGCTGTTTCCCCGTATCCGGCGCTGCCGGGATTCATGACCCACAGCCCGTCTTTCTCCTGATAGCACTCAGGAATGTGGGTATGGCCATAGAGCACAATATCTGCCTTGCTTGACCTGGCATCCCGCAGAAGCAACGCCGTCGTCAGCTTTACATTGTGCTTGTGCCCGTGAGTCATATAAACATTGAGGCCGCCGAGCTTCGGCATGAGGATCACCGGGAAATCGGGTGAGCAGGTATAGGCGTCACAGTTTCCCGGCACCTGATAAAAGTCCGCCTGGGGAAAAGCCTGCTTCAAATCAAAGCCATCCGGATAATAGTCCCCCAAATGCAGTATGCAATTCGGCTTCAACCGGGCGGCACATTCTTCCATAAAGCGCATGGCGTGGTGAGAATCTGATAAAACCAAAATACGCATCGAGCTATCCTTTCTCCCTCTCCCTCTATTTTTTCATCTTGTGATTATAGCATACCTTTTTAAAGAATTCTACCGCAGGAAAATTTTTTCTTTTTGGGCAACTTCTGTCCCGGTACCGCATATCCTTATGAAAACGGGCAAGGAGGTACCCCCTATGGACGATTCCATCACCAATCCCGAACAGCTGCAGGAGGCAATGCGCATCGCTGCCTCCCCGGAGGCAGCACAACTGAAAGCCCTGCTGCAGCAAAGCAACGCCCAGGGACTGCGGCAGGCCATGGAGCAGGCGGCCCAGGGGAATTACGCCGGGGCCAGGGAGACCATCAACACCTTTCTCTCCACCCCGGAAGCCAAGGAGCTGTTGGAGCAGCTTCGGAAAAATCCATGAGTGAAATAGAGGATCAGCTGGGTGCCATCCTCGGCAATCCCAGAATGATGGCAGATATTATGGCCCTTGCGGGTTCCATGAATCAGGAAGCCCCCCAAACGCCGGAAGCTAAGCCTGCCCCAGGTCCGCCGCCCGGACCTTCTCCCGGGCCGCCGCCAGTCGATTCTGGTATGGATATGGCCATGGTAAAAGCCCTGACCGGTTTTGCAAGAAACAGCTGCATTGATAAGGACCAGCAGGCCCTTTTAAAGGCGCTGTGTCCTTTCGTCAGTAAGGAAAAGCTCAAAAAGCTGGAAAAGGCCATGCGGGCAGCCAAAATGGCGGAGCAGGCCTCCTGCCTGCTGGAATCCGGAGCCCTGAAACTGCCGTAAGGAGGAAGGCCCATGTATAATCGCTATGTCCCCGCCCCGGATGGGTCTTACCAAAAGCACAGCGTGCCGGACACGCCCCCGCCGAAACCGGCACCGCCCAAAAAGCCGCCGGAGTGTCCCAAACCGCTGGGGCCGTTTCTTTCCGGACTCCTGCCGGAGGGGTTGGATACGGAGGACCTGATTGTGGTATTGCTGCTGCTTCTCATGTCCGGGGACCAAAAAGGTGGGCGCAACACAGCCATGACCACACTCCTGATTTATTTGTTCCTATGAAAGCCGCTGACCAGGGCTTCCTTCTGGGCTCTGGTCAGCTTTTTAATCTCCAGCTCCCGCCGCAGGGCCTGGGAGTGGTCCAGCCCCCCCTCCCGGTAGACCATTTGCAGCGGTGTCCTTCCCCGGGTATATTTGGCTCCTTTGCCGCTTCTGTGCATTTCCAGACGTTTTTCCGCATCCCGGGCAATGCCGGTATACAGCGTGCCGTCCCCGCAGCGGAGAATGTACAGCTCCCACTCATTTTCCATAGCGGCCCAGCCTTTGGAAAAAGGGTTTGCTTAATAGCTTATCCAGCAGGAAAAATGTGAAATTGCCGAGGATCAAGAGCAATCCTATAAAAAAAGTTCCCATTTCCTTCCATTCACGGTTCAGATCCTCCAGACCAAAAATGCGCAGCAGCAGCCAGTACATCACCAGAATACAGCCGTTGAACAGCAGGCCCTTCCAAAAAACCGGCAGCTTCTTTTTATCCAAAAAGGGCTTTACAATGGGATAGTAGCCCAGAAACACGAACATCCAGGCTGCCTCCCGGTCCGTCACCAGCAGCAGCGACAGCACCGCCACAGCCCCATACCAAGCCCAGGCAATCCGCCTTCCGCCGGCATTCAGAACCGCCTGCAATAGAAGCAGGCAGACCATTGGGGAAACATAAGTGGCGATTCCGGTAATACTCCCCAGGCACATAATGCTGATGCCCAGAGCCGCCAGAATGCCCCCCAGGGCCACCGCCCGGGTTGATTGATTTGAATTCATTTCGGGTACTCCCTTCTTAATTGCAGCCACTCTATTATAGAAAAAAACTTACGGTTTCGCAAGCCCTTTCAATTGACAAGGCCGCCGCTTTGCGCTAATATGAAAGAAAAAAGGAAAGAGGAGATCCCCATGGAGATCACTGTTGGTTTAAAAGGCGAAGCCGCCACCCAGGTAGAGAAAGAGGACACCGCCCTGGAGGTGGGCTCCGGCGAGCTGCTGGTATACGCCACCCCCTCTATGGCCGCCCTGATGGAGGGGGCCGCCTGCGAGGCCATCGCCGCCTGCATACCCGAGGGGCAGACCACCGTGGGCACCGAACTGAACATCGCCCATACCAGCGCCACTCCCGTAGGCCTGGAGGTCCGGGCCGAAGCAGAGGTCACCGCCGTGGAGGGGAAGAAAATCTCCTTCCGCATTCAGGTCTTTGATGAAGCCGGGGAGATCGGCCACGGCACCCATACCCGTGTGATTGTAAACAGCCAGAAATTTCTGGACAAAACCTATCAAAAGCTATAAGGAGGCATTACTATGGAAGACTACAGAGCAATGATCCGCAGCACCTTTGAGCAAGGCAGCGTGCGGGACGCAGAGCTTTTGTTTGAGGCCTGTATCCAGAACGCCTTCCCCACCTTCCACTTCCGCAAGCTGGAGCTGATCCGCTTCACCCGGGAGACCCCCTATATGGAGGGCCGCAGCTGGAACCACGTTTTTGAAATCAAGTCCACCACTTTGGAGGGTTCCCCGGTATGGGAGGTCAACTGCCACCGGGTGACCATGGGAAAGACCCCAGACAAGCAGGTGTACCTGGATTATATGACGCTGGGGTTTGTGTCCTATGTAGAGGAGAAGTAAATATTTTAGGGGGCTGCCTAAGCAGTCCCCTTTTGTTATTCCGGCTTACACATTTTGCAAGGCACATAGCCCTGTTTCAGCAAGTCCTCCATAGTGCCCGTGTATTCCTTTTTGTTGCTGGGCTTCATCTTCTGGACACTTTCGCAGGTTGGGTAATGGATCTTCTTGGAATTGGTATTCAAGATATAGGAAATCCCTGCCTTTTCCCCTGCCGTTGACGTTTCGGTAGCTTCCGGGATCGCTTCCTTAGTCTGCGCGGGTGTCTCCGCTGGCTGCGTGGGCGCTTCTGTGGCAGGTATGGTTTCTTCCATCGTAGGCGTCTCCGCCGGCGGAGCTTTCGTGGCCGACACCTCGGTGGTTTCTGCTTCCGTTTCCGTGATGGCAGCCGTCTCCAGCTCCGAAAGATTTACCGTGGTACGCTTGTCGCAGGCGGTCAGGGCCAATAGCAACACCATTAAAACAGTCACCGTTCTCTGTAGTCGCTTCATATCCACTGCCTCTTCCCTGCCGTAATTCTTTGCAGAATTGCGGTTTTTCTTTTTATTGTACAACAGGTTTTTGGAAAAATCCAGTATATCAGATGAAATTTTGCAGCAATTCATGAATGCGCCGCAGGCGCATTACCCGCTCCTGCTTGGAGAGGGGATGGGGAGCGTGCCTTCGGTACCTACCATACAACCGACCTGTTTTGTACCGTTACCTTTCGGGACGATGTGGGCATCGTCCCCTACGGGCAAAGAGTTCCACAACTCCCCATTTGTGGAACCTATTACCGCATTGCTTATTATGCATTTTACAGCTCCTTCACCATCTGCATCTCCCGGAACTGCCTTCCCAAAAAGGTGTAGCGCACCTCTTTGACCTCCCGGAAGCCAAGATCCCCGAACATTTTCCGGGCGGCCTTGTTTTCCAAAGATACGCTGATGTACAATTTATCGGTCTGATATTCTTTTTGAAACTTATCCAAAAATTCCATTACCGCCTGCTTGCCGTAGCCCTTTCCCTGGAACTCTTTGCCGATCATAAACCGGCTCAAAGACCAGCCGGGGATCGATTCATCATAATCATACAGAAGAAAGCCTACCATGGTCTCCTCCTGATAAATTCCCAGTACATACAACCCCTCTTCGTAGGCTGCCTCCACCAGGGATTGCTTATTGTCCGCCACGAACCATTTTTGACTTTCAGCCACCGTCAGGGACATACAGTCCCAGTAGTTGGACCGATCAATTGGTCTAAATTCCATTGTTGCCTCCCAAAATTCGTTCAATTGTTTTGTAAAAAGGAGCTCCGATAGATGGGAAGCAAACGCCTCCAAAATACGAATCCGTTTATAACCAGCAAAAGCCCAAATAATCCCCTGGCTGCCCATTCCGGGCAAAGAAGGGCGATGCCGTTCATATCCCCGCCCCCAAAGAAGCCGCACAGGGCACTTAAATACAGCGGGTCCAGAAGCAGCAGCGCAACGGTACTGTAGTACATAATTGCCCGAAACAGCTTGCTTTTTCTCCGGCAGATTCTCTTTGACAGGGCCGCCAGCAGGTATCCGAAGCAAAAAGTAGCTGCCGCCCCTGCAAGACAAAAGAACCCCATCTTGGTATCGGTCATCCGTCCGGCATACACATCAATCTGTATCCCAAGGCCCAGGAGGTTTACCTGTTTGAAGGCGCCGGTCAAAAGAGCATACAGTAGGTGGGCCCCCTCATGGACCAAATAATAGGCAGCAACCGCCGATAAAATGCCCAGGTATTGGCGGGTCCTTTTGGACATGGTCATGCTCCCCTCCCGTTCCAAAGTTTTCACTGTTTATTTTCTTCGTCTTTCTGCTTTCCACGCTGGGTCAGCACGCTGCCAAGGCACAGCATAGCCGAGCCTCCGCTTTCTTTATTCTTTCACGCCCGCCAGGGCCAGAAACTTTTTGTCGGACAGGATGCCCTGGGTGACAAATTCCCCGTCCCGGAACATGGCATAGGTGGTTACCGGGGCCGGTACATTTTGGGCGGCTTCCTTGGTGGTGATGTGGAAGGTCTTCAGCGGAATATTGTGTTCCTTGGCTGCTTCTTCTACCTTTGGCACCCAGTAATAGGTAAAGGGGCACTGGTCCGTATAGTACAGGACAAAGCCCTCGCCGTCCGCCTTCGGGTGCCTGGCGCAGTCCTTAAATTGGGGCATATGGGCTTCCTCCTTCAGGGGCAGATGCAAAAGCGTAATGCCGCAATCCGAGGTATCCGCCAATAAAAAGCCCTTATGGACAAGGAATTTGGGGTCTGCCAGAAATTCCCGCTTCCGGCCCTGGGCACACAGGATGCACAGCCCCTGCTTCCCCTGGGCTTTGGCATCCCGGATGCACTCGTCCAACAGGTCCGTGGAATAGCCGTGGCCCTTCATAGAGCCAGAGACCCACAGGCAATTGATATAGAGATACCCATCGGCCTCAATGGGCACCCAGGCGTTTTCCGCCGGGATGTACTCAATAAAGCACTTGCCCCGCTCTTCACTGCGGTAGAACACCAGGCCTTCATCAAATCTTTGTTTAAGCCATTCCTTTTTGGCAAAACTCTGCTTGCCGGACATGGCACAGCAGATATGCTCTTTGTCGATATTGTCTTTGGTGATACGGATGTAGTTCATTGTGTCCCCTCCGGCTGGTAAACTTTAAAGAATTGGCGGATGTGCCGCTCGATCAGCCCGGCCACCTCCTCTTCCCGCTCCGGCTCCCGGTCGCAGAGGTTGATCCATACGGAAATGGGCAAGCTCAGCTGGGCCGCCATGATTTCCGGGTCCTCCTCCCGAAGCTTGCCCTGGCAGATCAGGAAGCGGACAAGGCCCGTGACATACTGCATCACATTGGTATAGTTCTGCCTGGTCTGCATCTGGGCCAGCTGGGGATTCTGAAACTGCTCGATGGTCAGCATTTTGCGGGCCTTGTAGATCTTTGGCGTGTGGAGAATAAACTGCACCTGGCCGACAATCATCTGGGCCACTGCCTTGGGGGTCAGATCTCCCATGTCCTTTGTAAAGGCCGGGTCCTCCCAATTGGTATTCGTAAAAATAGAATGGGCATCATACTGCTCCAGGGTCTCTTTAACCAGTGCATCCAGAATCGCCTGCTTGTTCTCAAAATGGCTGTACAGGGACGCCTTCCGGATGCCCACCGCATCGGCGATCTGAGAAATCGAAGTTGCCTCGTAGCCCTGCACAGAGAACAGGTCCAGGGCCGCATCCAATATTTCCTGCTTTGTGTTTCCTTTTACCGGCATGGTGCCGCCTCCTGATTTCGTTTTTCTATAGTATAACTACCGGGCGGTAGGATGTCAAGCGCATAAAATAAAAGGCGGTGGATTTGTGCGAAATCATTCAATCCACCGTCTTACTATAAAATGCCGTATAAAACAATAAAGCAGCCAGAAATGAACCATTTCCAACTGCTATATCGTGGCGGAGTGAGAGGGATTTGAACCCTCGCGCGCTTTTTAGACGCCTACTCCCTTAGCAGGGGAGCCCCTTCGGCCTCTTGGGTATCACTCCGAATCAAAAGCACATTCAGCTGACTGCCCGGATATACTATCATATCCGGGCAGGTTTGTCAAGCATCTTTTCCCGATCTGGGAATTTTTTCCGAATGCGGCTTACTTTCCTTGTTTCCGGAACACCAGCAGCTTACTGCCTACATAGTTGATAATAATAACCAGCACCTGGGTAATGAGCTTCCAGATATTGCCGTTGCCGCCCAGGGCATCTACGGCCACCAAAAGAATCAGCGTCTCCAGAACGCCGGAGGAAACGCGGGTAGCGATGAACTTGGTAAATTCCGGAACCACCACCTTCATAGACCAGTCGTGGCTGCCAAAGACAAATGGCTTATTGGTGACAAAAGCAAAGATTACAGCCACTACCCAGGCAATGGAATTGCTGACCGCAGCGGAAAGGCCCAGGATATTAAGGCAGGGCAGGTAGATTGCATAATTAACGACGGTGGTTAAAACGCCAAAAATAAGGTAAGTTACCACATCCAAGTGGCTTTTTACCAGGTTCTTGATTTTTTCTATCATATAATTTCTCCCGTCCGGTTGTATTTCCCGGGTATTATACCACTGTCTGCCAGGTTTCGCAACCAAGATTTTACGGTCACAAAAGATTTATAAAAATAATGGTATACTTTCCGGCCAAACTATGCTATAATAGGCTTGACTTGTGCGGGTAGGCAGACCCGGCAGATCTGAAACAAAGATACAGTACACGTTTTTTCGTGTAAGATAAGGGTTGGCGCTCCCCATTCTTTTCCGTGTTGCATTTTTGCACCCAGGCGGAAAATGCTGGGGTTTTACGCTTCCCCATATATTATGCAGGCGTTCTTTTGGAGAAAAATGGCGAATCAGGGCCGGATTTTCCAAAGCGGCTGCTTGCTTGCTGTGTACTTTTTTACATTTTTCACATTTGAAAGGAGAAACTGAATACTTTGGCTGAAAAATTAAGAATTATCCCCCTGGGTGGACTGGACGAAATCGGTAAAAACATTACCGTTCTGGAATACGGCAAAGACATGATCGTGGTAGACTGCGGCGTGGGCTTTCCGGACGACGATATGTACGGTGTGGACCTGGTAATCCCCGACTTTTCCTATCTGGTGGCCAACCAGAAGAAGCTCCGGGGTATGTTCATTACCCACGGACACGAAGACCACATTGGCTCCATCCCCTACTGCATGAAGCAGGTCAACTGCCCCATTCACGGCACTGCCATGACCAATGGCCTCATCAAGCTGAAGCTGGAGGAGCACAAGCTGGCCGATTCCGTAAAGCTCATTACCCACAAGCCCGGCGACATTGTTAAGGCCGGATGCTTTACCGTAGAATTTATCCATGTAAACCACTCCATTGCCGACGCCGTGGCTTTTGCCATCCACACCCCCGTGGGCACCGTGGTCATGACCGGCGACTTTAAGATCGATCCCACCTCTGCCGATGGGATGATGGATCTGGCCCGGCTGGGGCAGTTGGGCAACGAAGGGGTTTTGGCTCTGCTGGCGGACTCCACCAACGTAGAGCGCCAGGGCTATACCCCCAGCGAAAACGTAGTCGCCGAAAGCCTGGACCGTCAGTTCAAGAACTGCGACCAGAGAATCATCATCACCACCTTTGCCTCCAATATGCACCGGATTCAGAGTGTGATTTCCACCGCCCAGCGCTATGGCCGGAAGGTGGCCGTTACCGGCCGGAGCATGGAGAATATGCTGAAGGTAGCCCAGGAGCTGGGATACCTGAAGGTAAAACAGGGCACCATTGTGGACCTGAGCACCATCAAAACCATCCCCAAAAACAAGCTGGTCATCGTTTCCACCGGCTCCCAGGGTGAAAATATGTCCGCATTGTATCGAATGGCCTTCTCCACCCACAAGCAGGTGGATGTAACCTCCGGGGACCGGATCATCATTTCCGCCTCTGCCATCCCCGGCAACGAAAAGGCCATTTCCCGGATCATCAATGAGCTGTACCGGAAGGGCGCCGATGTGGTGTACGAAAAGAGCGAGGGTCTCCATGTTTCCGGCCACGCCTGCCAGGAGGAGCTGAAAATCGTCCATGCCCTGGTGAAGCCCCGGTTCTTTATCCCCCTCCACGGCGAGCAGCGGCACCTGCAGATCCACAGCAAGCTGGCCCAGTCCATGGGAATGTCCCCCCGGAACATCCACATTGGCGAAATCGGCACCGTGTTTGAATTCACTGCCAAATCCTGCAAGGAAAACGGCACCGTACCCGCCGGAAAGGTCTTTGTAGACGGCACCGGCGTTGGCGACGTGGGCAGCGTGGTCCTGCGGGACCGGAAGCACCTGGCCCAGGACGGCATGATCGTGGTCTGCGTCAATCTGAGCAGCCAGGACGGCACCGTGGTTACCGGTCCGGACATCATTACAAGAGGCTTTATCTATGTGAAGGAGTCCGAGGAGCTGATGGAAGAGCTGCGCCAGGTGGCTCTGGAGGCCATCGACCGCTGCCAGCGCAAGCGGGTAAGAGACTGGTCCGCCATCAAGTCCGCCATCAAGAACGACATCAGCGGCTACCTGTTTAAGACCACCAAGCGAAACCCCATGATCCTGCCTGTGATCATGGAAATCTAAAAAATAACCTGTCATTGCGAGACAGTCCACAGACTGGTTTGCAATGACAGGTTTTCTGTTTGAGGTTATTTATGGAAATCTATTTTGCCCCTATGGAAGGGCTGACGGACAGCGTATACAGAAGGCTG
Source organism: uncultured Oscillospiraceae bacterium (assembly GCA_934565415.1). Taxonomy (GTDB): domain Bacteria; phylum Bacillota; class Clostridia; order Oscillospirales; family Oscillospiraceae; genus Faecousia. The sequence goes on along the minus strand of CAKTHQ010000027.1, from coordinate 8,574 downwards.
CACCACAAATATTTCGGCGGGGTAGGAAAATACTATATGCCCTTCCTCTCCCCCACCGTCCACCGGAGCCTGACCCAGCGGGAGGCCCGGGAGCTGCCAATCGCCGATGAGGAAACCTTTGAGGCCGTGCCCCAGCTGCTTACCAAAAACGCCGAGGATTTCCTCTGGGCCGCCAGCCAGTGCCGGGACCGGGGCTACCGGGAAGTCAACCTGAACCTGGGCTGCCCCTCCGGGACGGTTTTTTCCAAGGGCAAGGGTTCCGGAATGCTGCGAAACCTGGAGGAACTGGACCGGTTTTTGGAGGCCGTTTTTTCCGCCGCTCCCCTGCCCATTTCCCTGAAAACCCGTTTAGGGGTGGAATCCCCAGAGGAATTTCCCCGATTGTTGGAAATTTACAACCGGTACCCGGTAAAACTTCTGATTCTCCATCCCAGAGTCCGGAAGGCCTTTTATGAAGGAGAGGTTCAGATAGAGTCCTTCCGGTATGCCCTGGAAAACAGTAAAAACCCCCTGTGCTTTAACGGGAATCTATGCAGCGCAGCGGATATTCAGACCTTTTCTGCCAAATTCCCCTCTATCCATTCCGTCATGCTGGGCCGGGGGCTGATCGGCGACCCGGGGATGCTGTGCCCCAATGGCACGGACCCCAAAAAGCTGGAAGCCTTTTCCGACGAGCTGCTGGATACCTATACTAGCCTCTTCGGCGGCCCCAGAAACGCCATGTTCCGGCTGAAGGAGAACTGGCGCTACCTGCTGTGCCTGTTTGACGATGCGGAAAAGCTGGGGAAACGGCTGAAGAAAACCACGGATGTGGCGGAATACCGGAGTCTGACCCATGAAATGATCCGTTCTTGCCCGAAAAGGGCCCAATTGAACCCGGATTGGTAAAAATCCCCCCTGGAAGGTTTGCTTCCAGGGGGCCTTTTGCTACTTCTGGACCTTGACGGTCAGCCTGACGGCAACGGGTTTTGCATTCTCCGCGTTGTTCTCGGGTGTTGCGTCCAAGGCAACACTGTAGCTCTTTCCGGCAGTCAGGGCGCTGGGGTTTGTGATCTCAAACTCCACCCGATTTCCGTTCAAAGTTACCTCACCCACGGCGGCCTGGAACTCCTTGGCGGTCTTGTCGTTCAGAACCACCCGGTCCAAGGGGACGTTGGTGGTGAGTACCACACGCAGAGGCGACTTCTGGGCCTGGTAATAGGTGATGGTCTTGGGGGCCGTGACCTTCAGGGCCGTCTGGGTGACCTTGACGGTCTGCACCGGGGAAAGGATCTCCTTTCCGCAGGCGTAGAACCGGAACTGAACCTTGTAGGCCTTGTTGGTAGCATAGGTTTCTCCATCCTTCAGGGTCAGGTGGACGGTGGGCTTGCCGTTTACAATGTCCATTTCTGCCCGGAAGAGGGCCGCGTCCTGGCCTTCCAGGTCCATGTCCTCTACAGCGCCCAGGCAGTTTGCCAGCTTGGTAACGGTGTAGGTGATCTCGCCGTCCTTCTGGGTATCCAGCTTGCCCTTGGCGGAGAGGGAAACACTCAGCTTCTGGGAGTTATAGGCCTGGACCTTGAAGCTCAGCTTGGTGGGAAGCTCTACCTCCTCGCCGGTCTCCACATTCTGAACCACGGGGTATAGGGTATAATTGCCGCCATTGTCGGAAGCATTTTCCAGGGTGACGGTCAGAATGCCGGTATCCTTGTCATAGGACATTCCTTCCGGCATCTCCTCAAAGTCCACCACCCGGTAGCCATTGGGGGCAGTGACCGTTACAGTCCCCTGTTCCTTCCCTTCCAGGAACTTATTGAGCTTCACGGAAGTAGCCGACAGCTTTACCTTGGGGGCCGTGGCCGAAACGGTGACCTTCAAAGTGCCGCCGGGGATGGTCGTTCCGTCTTCCAAGGTGCCGGTGCAATTGAAGCTGTAGGTACCGGCCTTGGGGGCGTTGTCGGCATCCTGAATAGATGCCACCATGTGCCCGGACTCCGGGGCATAGGTGATACGCAGCTTTTCGGACTCTGCCAAAGCGGGCGTACCCTCCTTGGCGGCAGGAACGGCCTCTACATTTACCAGGGTCAGGTTGCTTTGAGACAGGACCAGCCCGGTCTCGGCAGTGCCCTTGGCAAAGAGGCTGTTCAGCGTCAGGTTCCCGGCAGGCTTCAACGTAGGAAGGTTCTCGGAAACGGTGATCTTGTGGGTCAGCTTCACAGACTTTGCCCAGGTGCTGTCCTGTAGGTACATGGTCACGGTGGAGCTCTTAGCCTCATTCAGAGTGATGGTCAAGCGGTTTCCATTTACTTTTACATCTGCGTTATCGCATTCTACGGTGGGGTTTTCCAGCTCCAGAGGCTTCCCGGCTTTATCCAGCAACACTACCTGGGTAGTGAGATCGCTGTTCAAGGCAGTGTTCAGGGTGCTGGATGTGGCGCTGAGCTTCACTGCGGGGGCTGTGGAGACGGTTCCAACGGTCAGCGCCACTTTGACCGGCTCCCGGTAGCCTTCCAGATGTACATTCAGGGTCCCCTTGGTATCCGGCTTGGCGTTCTCTGTAATGTAGGTAATTTCCCAATTCTCTCCGTCGGACATCAGGGCAAAGTCGGCGGTGTCCGTCAGTTCTACCTCTTCAATGCTCTGGCCGGGGGCGGAGATCACTAAGGGGGCCGTGCTGTCCCGATAGAACAGGTTCAGCTTGGCAGTCTGCTTGACGGTGACCTTGGGCAGGGTATTTGTGACCTTGATGGTCAAAGGATAGGTATACTCTCTTTCATCGGCACAGGTAACACACAGTGTAACCGCATAGCTGCCGTTTTTCAGGGCGTTCTTTGCCGAAACCGTCAGTTGGTTTTCCTGATATTCGAACACGAACCGCTCATCGTTCCATTGGAGCTGCTCTACCCCGTTTTCATAGGCTTCCACAAAGTCCACGGTCACGCCGCCGAACAGGGCGGTATTCAGGGTCAGGGTCCTTGCTTCCAACCGGGGGCTCTTGTCCGTATAGGTCACGTTCAGCGTCACCTTGCCGGTGAGCTTACCGTTGTCGGTAGCCTGAATGACCGCCGTGCCGGGTTTCAGGAGGGTAACCACACCATTTGCATCCACCTGGGCCACATCCTTTTTGCTGGTGGACCAGCGGATGCCCTTTGCTTCCTCCCCGGTATTCTTGATGGCCGCCAGAGGCAGGACCGAACGGTCATACATATCCACATTCAGGGTCGCTCCCAGGGTTTCCTCGTCCAGCATCAGAAGCAAGGCCGTTGCCTTGGGGTTGATGCGGATGGTCTTTGTGACCCTGGGCTCCCCGTTGGTGGGCTGGGCGATCACCGTAATATTCACCGGCTTTACCACTGCCTTGGCCGTCAAAGTGCCGTCCTTTGTGACGGTGGCGTAGGCTTCGTCCCCTTCGGCCAGGGACCAGGCGGCATTGATCTTCTTGTTCTGCTCCGTAGACCAGAGGGTAAGCTTCAGGGTAGCCCCGCCATCCAGGGCAGCGGCATCCACCGGCCGGATTTCGGGAAGGGACTGGCCTTTGTAGTGGAGGGTGGCATACAAGAGAGATTCATTATCTTCGCCAAAGGAAATCTTGTCCCAGTCGGCTTTCGTGCTGCCGTAGTAAACATCTTTCAGGTTGAAGCAGGGGCAGAAAGCTTCATCACCGATGCTTGTCACACTAGCCGGGATCGTTACGCTGGTCAGGTTATTGCAGCAATAAAATGTTTTTCGCTCGATGCTCGTCACGCCTTCTGGAATCGTCACGCTGGTCAAACCACCGCAGTGAGAAAAGGCGGACTCACCGATGCTTGTCACGCTCTCAGGGATTTCCACACTTGTCAACCCACTGCAACCGTAAAAGGCCCACTCTCCAATGCTCGTTACCCCCGCCGGGATCGTCACACTGGTCAGGCCGCTGCAACCGAAAAAGGTTGAATCCCCGATGCTCGTTACGCCCTTTGGAATCGTCACGCTGGTCAAACCACTGCAGCCAGAAAAGGCATACTCACCGATGCTCGTCACGCCCTCTGAAATCGTCACGCTAGTCAGGCCGCTGCAGCCAGAAAAGGCATACTCACCGATGCTCGTCACGCCCTCTGAAATCGTCACGCTAGTCAGGCCGCTGCAGCCAGAAAAGGCTTGCTTTCCGATACTGGTCACGCTACCCGGAATCGCTACGCTGGTCAGGCTGCTGCAGCCTTGAAAGGCATTCTCCCCAATGCTCGTCACGCTGGTCGGAATCGTCACGCTGGTCAGTTTGCTGCAGTTATAAAATGTATTCACCCCGATGCTCGTCACGCCATTCGGAATCGTCAAACTGGTCAGACTGCTGCATTTATAAAAGGCATAGCTCCCGATGCTCGTCACGCCATCGGAAATTGTCACGCTAGTCAGGCTGCTGCAGCCCAAAAAGACGTAACTCCCGATTTTCGTTACACCCTTTGGAATTGTCACACTGGTCAAGCTGCTGCAGTTATAAAAGACATAATTCCCGAAGCTCGTCACGCCCTCAGGGATTTCCACGCTGATCAGGTTGCTGCAGCCGTAAAAGGTACTATGATCAATATACGTTACACCTTTTGGAATTGTCACGCTGGTCAGGCTGCTACAATTATAAAAGGCAGAGCTTTCGATGCTCGTCACGCTGTTCGGAATTTCTACGCTGGTCAGGTTGCTGCAGTCGTAAAAGGCGCAGCTTCCAATGCTCTTTACGCCCTCTGGAATCGTCACGCTGGTCAGGCTGCTGCAGCCGGAAAAAGCGGAATACCCAATGCTCGTTACGCTATCCGGGATCGTCACACTGGTCAGACCGCTGCATTTATAAAAAGTAGACTCTTCAATATTCGTTATGCTTTCCGGAATCGTCACGCTGGTCAAACTGCTGCAGTCGGAAAAAGCGGAATACCCAATGCTCGTTACGCCCTCTGGGACCGTTACGCTGGTCAGGCCGCTACAGCCGGAAAAGGCGGAACTCCCGATGCTCGTTACACCATCCGGGATCGCAACGCTGGTCAGACCGCTGCAGCCGGAAAAGGCTGAACTGCAGATGCTTGTCACGCCAGCCGGGATATTCACACTCGTCAAGCTGCCGCAGCCGGAAAAGACGGAATTTTCGATGCTCGTCACTCTATCCGGGATATTCACACTGGTCAAGCTGCTGCAGCCGGAAAAGGCAGAACTCTCAATGCTTGTCACGCTATCCGGGATCGTCACGCTGGTCAGGTTTCTGCAGCCGGAAAAAGCGGAATACCCAATGCTCGTCACACCCACCGGAATCGTCACACCGGTCATGCTGCCGCAGCCGGAAAAAGCTCTGTAGCCAATGCTCGTCACACCCGCCGGGATATTCACGCTGGTCAAGCTGCTGCAGTTATAAAAGGCAGAACTTCCGAGTTTCGTCACGCCCTCCGGGATCGTCATATCGGTCAAACCGCTGCAGCCGGAAAAAGCATCATAGCCGATTTCCTTGAGTCCATCCGAAAGCGTAACACCGGTCAACTTTTTGCAATCCTGGAAGGCGTAGCTGCCGACGGTCTCCACCCCGGCCTCCAGGACTGCGGAGGCCAGCTTGTAGCAGCCGTAGAAGGCATAGCTGCTAAGAGATGTAACGCCGGACTTTACCACCACGTTTACAATGCTCGTCCGGTTTTTGTACCAGGGGGCAGTATTGGAGCTGGTATTATAGTCCGCCATCTTCCCGCTGCCGGAAATGGTCAGGGTGCCGTCGGAGGTCAGTACCCAGTTGACGCTTTCCCCGCAGATGCCGGAAGCCAGGGTGCCTTCGTCGGACTGCAGGGAAAATTCTTCCTCCGGAGCCTCTTCCAGAATCGGCTCCTCTTCTTCGGGGAACTCCTCTACGGCAGGCTCTTCGGTTTCTTCCGCAGGTGCTTCTGTAGGTTCCTTCGGAAGCGCTTCCTCTGTTGCTTCCGTGGTCTCCTCGGCAGGCTCCTCCTCAGTAGGCTCGGTGGTTTCCTCCTCCGGAACATCTTCCTCGGTTTCCTCCACCTCCTCCACGACCTCAGAGGCTTCCGTAACCTCCTCCGGTTCTTCCGTGGCTGCATCCGCCCAGGCGGGGGTGATGAGCTAGAAGGTCATGGTCAGGGCTAAAAGCATGGCAAACAATTTTTTCATGGCGGTTCCTTCTTTCCGCACTTCCCCTTTGGGAAATGACGCAATTATTCTTCTGCGGGGGCTGGGTCTGCTTGTCATTGTGAGACAATACGCTATGACAGGCGGCAATGTTTACACATATTTTACATCATTATGCTGTGGAATACAATACACTTCCTGGGTTTTGTTGGAAATTTAGCCAGTTTTATGGGTTCTGTCCTGAAAAATAGTGCACAATGCCATTTGTGCCCAAAAAATCCCCCTTCCGCATTGTGCAGGGAAGGGGGAAGCAATCTATTGCTTATTCGTGATTGTGCAGCAGCTCGTGGGCCTTGCCCTTGAACTCGCCGTTGTAGAATACATCCATTAAGGGGTTCTCGTCGGACTTTCGGATGATCTGGTCCTTATCCGCCTTGTAGAGGCCGGCAGCCCGGGCAGCCTTGTGTCTGGGGCCGGCGGGGATGGGCTGGCCGCCGCCCATGATGCAGCCGCGGCGGCAGGCCATGACTTCGATCAGGTGGTATTCCTTTTCACCGGACCGGACCTGCTCCATGACCTTCCGGGCATTGGCAAGGCCGGAGACCACACAGATCTTCACATCCATGCCGTTATAGGGAATGGTGGCTTCCTTGATGCCCTCTTCGCCCCGGATGCCGCATTCGGCAATGGCGTTCATGGTTTCGGGGTCATGGTCCTCTGCCAGGCGGCGGAGAACGGCCTCGGTAACGCCGCCGGTAACACCGAAGATCACGCCGCCGCCGGAACTCAGGCCAAATGGCATATCGCAGGCTTCCGGCTCGATCTTATCAAAGGCAATGCCAAAGTTCTTGATCATCCGGGTCAGCTCGGTGGTGGTTAGGACGATGTCGGTATCCTGCTCGCCCTTGGTAAAGGAATTGGGCCGCTTGGCTTCCATCTTCTTAGCCGTACAGGGCATGATGGACACCACAAAGGTCTTCTTGCCCTTGGAATGAACGGGATTGCGGTAGTATTCCTTGATAACGGCGGAGAACATCCCCTGGGGAGACCGGCAGGTGGATACGTTTTCCTTCATCTCCGGGAACTCGTTGTCCACAAACTTCACCCAAGCGGGGCAGCAGGAGGTCAAAAGGGGCAGCTTGCCGCCGTTTTTCACCCGATCCAGGAATTCGGCAGACTCCTCCATAACCGTCAGGTCCGCAGTGTAGCTGGTGTCGAAAACCTCGTCAAAGCCCATGCTGTGCAGGGCTGCCACCACCTTGCCCATGGCGTTTGTGCCGTTGGGAAGGCCGAAAGCATCCCCTACCGCCACCCGGACGGCGGGAGCAATCTGGGCCACTACCCGTACATTGGGATCGCCCAAAGCTTCGTAGACCTCATCCAAATGGGTGCGGATAGTCAGAGCGCCGGTAGGACAGTACACCCGGCACTGGCCGCAGCTGACGCAGTTTGTCTGGCTCAGCTTCTTATTGAAGGCAGGGGTCACCTCCGCATCGGTACCCCGATGGGCAAAGCCCAGGACGCCCACGCCCTGAATTTCGCTGCACACTCGCACACAGTTGCCGCAGAGGATGCACTTATTGGGGTCCCGGACGATGGAGGGAGACGAGTAGTCCACAGGCTTAACTTCCTTGTAGTCCTCAAACCGGACTTCCCGGACGCCCATCTTGTGGGCCAGATCCTGGAGCACGCACTCGCCGGACTTCATGCAGGTGGTGCAGTCCCGGCAGTGGGCGGCCAGCAGCAGCTCGATGATCAACTTTCTGTGCCGGCGGAGCCGCTCGGTGTGGGTATAGATGACCATGCCGTCTCTGGGCTCCTCGGAGCAGGAGGCAAAGCACTGGCCCCGGTCATTTTCTACGGTACACAGGCGGCAAGCGCCAAAGGTGCTGAGCTCGGAATGGTAGCACAGGGTCGGCAGGTCGATACCGGCCTTGCGGATAATGGTCAATACGTTTTTCTCGTCGGTAAAGGTATATTTCTTTCCGTTAATTGTAATGGTTCCCATGATTGCCCCTCCTTACGCTTCTACATAGATGGCATCGAAGGCACAATTCTCCTTACAGGAGCCGCACTTGATGCAGACGGTGGGATCGATGTGATAGGGATTCTTCACCTTGCCGGAGATGGCGTTCACGGGGCAGTTCCGGGCACATTTGCCGCAGCCCTTACAGAAGTCCGGATTGATGACGAACTTCCGCAGTGCGGTACAGACCTTGGCTCGACACTTCTTATCCACAATGTGCTCGACGTATTCATCCCGGAAGGTACTCAGGGTGGAGATGACCGGCAGCGGAGCGGATTTGCCCAGTCCGCAAAGTGCCATGGTTTTTACCATGGTTGCCAGCTCTTCCAGCTTGTCCAGGTCTTCCATTTCGCCTTTTCCGGCTACGATTTTTTCCAGAATCTCCAGCATCCGCTTGGTGCCCTCCCGGCAGGGAACGCACTTGCCGCAGGATTCCCGCTGGGTAAAGGACATGAAGAACCGGGCAACCTCTACCATACAGG
>CAKTHQ010000026.1 GCA_934565415.1 uncultured Oscillospiraceae bacterium | reverse complement strand
TCCGGGAGATTGCCACGCCAGTTTGCGAACTGGCTCGCAACGACATCCGTTTTCTTTATCCCTACAAATCCTTATTTGTAAATCTCGTCCTTAAAACTTAATAACTACCGTATCCCCGATAATTCGAATCGATCCGGCATCCGGGTAGTGGGGCATTTCTTCAATTTCGGGAATTCCCCGGTATTCCTTCTCGTCCACAATCTCCGCGTCGAAGCCGCACCACTGGCTCAAAAACTCCCGGAAGGAGTGGGCCGTCAGCTCGGCGGTGTGCTGCAGAATGGGCTCTACGGCAAAGGTGGTAAATTCCTCCAGGTCCACAAAGGTGGGGTCCAGGTTGAAGTCCTTATTGATGAAGGTCAGCTTCAGGCCGCTGTGGTAGCCCTCCAGGCTTTTCACCTGGGTAATCATGGTGGTAAAATACTGGATGGTCCGGGTCTGGTACAGGTCCAGCCGCAAGTAAACCAGATTGTCGTAGCGGATGTACATCACCATCCCCACTGCCATCACCAGGCAGGCGGCTCTGGTCAAAACCCGATTCCACCGGACCTTTGGCAGCGGGATCCACCGGAGCAGGCACCAGGGCAGCAGCCAGAAAAACACCTGACTGTAAACCATCAGGGAATGGACGATTTTCGGGGCGCACATTACATAGATGAAGTTCACCGCCAGCGGGAATACGCACAGCGCCAGGAAGGCGGAGACCCCACGAATTTTCTCCCGCTTCCACAGCTGCCAGAGGCTGTTGGCCGCTGCCGCGCCCGTCAGGAGCAAATTCAGATAATACATCACCCGCAGATTGAAGGGATACATATAGGCGCTGCGGTTGGTGCCGTCGGGCTTTAGGAACAGATAATAGCTGAGCTTGGCCCGGCTCAGGTACTCCCCGATTCCCCCGGTAACCGGGTCCGACAGGCCGTTGTAGCCGGTCATGGACAGGTGCCCAATCTTCAGGCACATCTGGTTGCACAGGGAATAAACCGCCAGAAAGCACAGGCAGGCAGAGGCGTACCAGCAAATATCCAGCAGAAGTTTCTTTGCACTCCACTTCTCTGCCATTTGGGTCTCCTTCAAAAAATACAGAAGGAAAATACACAGCGCCGTAGGAATAAAGGCCTGGTAGATTCCCGTGGACAGAGCCAGCAGAACCACCCCGGCACTGTAGGCCCAGACCTTCCGGTATCGGCACAACAGGGTGCAGCCCCAAAGCGTCAGACACAGAGCGATGAGATAATAGGGCGCCGTAAAAAGATAGCCGTAAAAGCCTGCAATCACCGGAATGGTTACCATAATTCCAGGCACCAGAATCCAGTCCGCTTTCCGGTCCAGTTCCAAAAGACTTACCAGCATACAGGCAGCCAATCCCAGGAGAACCAGGCAAATAAGCCCACTGTACAGCGGCAAGCTGAAATTGGGGGACCCAAACAGGAACCGAACCGCCCCGCCCAGAATTCCCAAAAACCACCGGCCGGACCGGAAGGTGCTGCCTACGTTAAAGAGGAACTGGGGATCATCCACCATCGAAAATTTATTGAACAGCGCCACCCCATGGGCCAACAGCCCAAAAATAAGGGCACTGGCCATCGTAACCCGGAAATGGGGCCATTTTTCCTCTACTTTTCTGATTTTCTGCTCCATTGTGTCCTCCAGCCCAATCACTTTTTCTGCATTTTATCACAGGCCGCCCCAGAAGTCAACGAAAGGCAAAAGGGCTGCTGCAAAATTCGTTTTTGCAGCAGCCCCAGCGTTATGCCAGGTAGATTGCCTTGCAGGCCAGCATGGTCTCAAAGCAGTCCAGCTTGCTCACCAGCTCCATGGGAGCGTGCATACACAGAACAGGTACACCGGCATCCACGGTGACGATGTTCCGGTTGGCCATGTAGGCCGCCACAGTGCCGCCGCCGCCCTGGTCAACCTTACCAAGGGTAGCGATCTGCCACTTCACGCCTGCGGCGTCCAGGGTGGAGCGAACATGCTGCATGGCCTCTGCAGAGGCATCGGAAGCGCCGGACTTGCCCCGGGCACCGGTGTACTTGCAGATGGAAACGCCGTAATTCAGGGCGCTGTTGTTCCGGCGGTCGCAGGTCTCGGCAAAGGTAGGGTCGAAGGCGTTGGAAACATCGGCAGACAGGCAGAAGGAATTGGCAAAGCACTGGCTGAGCTTCACCCCCTGACCGTCGCAGAGGATCTCCATAAAGTATTCAAAGGCATGGCTCTGCATACCGCTGATGCCCACGGAGCCGATCTCCTCCTTGTCCGCCAAGATGCACACGGCGGTGTGCTTGGGGGTAGTCAGGGTCAGCATAGGCTCCAGCTCGGCGTAGGCGCAGACCCGGTCGTCGTGGCCATAGGCGCCCAGCAGGCTTCTGTCCAGGCCCACCTCCCGGCATTTTCCGGCGGGGACCATGGTCAGCTCAGCGGTGCGGAAGTCACTTTCCACCATACCGTACTTTTCGTTCAGCAGCCGCATGATGTTCAGCTTCACCAGGTCGCTGCCCTCCCCTTCCAGAGGCTCGGAACCCAAAATCACATTCATCTGCTCGCCGGTGATGCCCTCGGCCATGGTCTTCTTCATCTGGTCCGCGGACAGGTGGATCAGCAGGTCGGAGACCACCAGAATGGGGTCGTTCTCGTCTTCGCCGATGGTGACGGTGACCTCTGTACCGTCAGCCTTGCAGACCACGCCATGGATGGCCAGGGGCACGCAGGTCCACTGGTACTTTTTGATGCCGCCGTAGTAATGGGTCTTGAAATAAGCGATCTCGGAATCTTCGTACAAAGGCTGGGGCTTCAGGTCCAGCCGGGGTGAATCCACATGGGCGGCGCAGATGTTGGCGCCCTCGGAAAGAGGCTCGGTACCCACGACGGCGATGAGGAAGCTCTTGCCCCGGTTGTTCATGTAGATCTTATCGCCGGGCTTTACCTCCATACCAGGGACAGCTTCTTTAAAGCCGTGGGCAATGGCGGCCTTCGTCGCCCAGGCGGTAGCCTCCCGCTCGGTCTTGCAGGCATCCATAAAGGCAGCGTAGCGCTCGCAATAGGCGTTCATGGCATCCTTTTTCTCATCGGTATATTCGCAATAACCGTTCTTGGGGGCGTACAGCAGCGCCTCCCGAAGCTCTTGTGCAGTCATAATATTCCTCCTAAGCTTTGTTCTCTTACAGGATACCCAAGGTATCCAAAAACTCTCCGCATTTTTTGCGGAATTCCTGGGCGGTCCCCTGATTTTCCAGGACAAAGTCCACCCGTTCCCGGAACCAGCTTTCGTCGTGCTGGGCATCGATCCGGCTGCGGGCGTACTCTTCCGAAATATTGTCCCGGAGCATGAGCCGCTTCACCCGGTCCTCCAAAGGAGCCGTCACGGCTACGGTCTTGTCGCAGAGCCGGGCCAAATTCCCTTCAAACAGAGCAATGGCATCGATGGCGGCAAAGCTTGGTTTTTCTTCCTCCAGTACCCGCACCACCTCCGCCCTTACCGCCTTGTGGGTAATGGCATTCAGCTCCACCAAAGCCGCTGCATCGGCAAAAACCAGGCTGCCCAGCTTCTTCCGGTTCAGGCTGCCTTTTTCCACCGTTCCGGGAAACCGGGTACCAATGGCTTCCAGCAGTCCCCTGTCCTCTTTGAGCAGCCGGTAATACACCTCGTCGCAGTCCAGAACCAAACCGCCCCGGTCCCGGATGCAGGACAAAAGCGTGGTTTTCCCGCAGCCGGTGCCGCCGGTGATTCCCAGGATCATTCTTCCGCCTCCGCATCCACAATGTGGAAGGCCGCGGCCTTTTTCAGCCGGTTCTGGACGGCGTAGGCCACGCCGCCCCCTACCGGGCACCGGGCATACACTTGGTGAATACTGGGGTCATCCAAAATCCGCAGGGCGGAAAACAGGCCCGCACTCAAAGTATTTACATCCGATTCCTTGCCGTATGCCAAAGGCTCCAGTCCCTCGTACAGGGGCAGCTCCTCTTCAAAGCACAGCACCCGGTCTCCTTTGGCAAAGTGGGCACGGATGTACTGCGCCGCCTTTTCCCGGCTTCCGGCCACAATGACCACCGGCTCGGCGGGAGCGTAGTGCCGGTATTTCATGCCCGGAGCCTTGACCACGGCGTCCTTATCGATCTGGGCGGTAACGGCCTTATCGATGACCAGGTCCCCCAGCACTTCAATCAGCTGCTCCGGAGTGATTCCGCCGGGACGCAGGAGCCTGGGCCGGTCCTCAGTCAGGTCCACAATGGTGGATTCCACCCCCACCCGGCAGGGACCGCCATCTACAATGGCGTCAATTTTCCCGTCGTGGTCGTGACGTACATGCTCGGCGGTAGTGGTGGAGGGTTTGCCGGAAATATTGGCGGAGGGGGCAGCAATGGGCACTCCGGCCAAGGCAATGATTTTCCGGGTCACATCGCTGTCCGGGCAGCGGACAGCCACGGTGTCGAGGCCTGCCGTGGTTCGCTTCGGTACAATATCCTTCACAGGAAGCACCATGGTCAAAGGCCCGGGCCAGAATTTTTCCGCCAGCAGGTAGGCACTTCTGGGAATATCATGGCAGAACCTTTCCATTTCCCTAGGTTCTGCCACATGGAGAATCAGCGGATTGTCCTGGGGACGGCCTTTGGCCTCGAAAATCTTTAAAACCGCCTTTTCGTCCAGACCGTTGGCCCCCAGGCCGTAAACCGTCTCCGTAGGGATAGCCACCAGGCCGCCGTTGCGGATGATCGCGGCGGCTATTTCCGGGGTTTCCTGGGCATTGGCAGGTAAAAATAAGGTATTCATATCGGTTCCCTCTTTGAAGCGAAAAAGGGAGAAAACCCCTTTTTCGGCGTTTTCTCCCTTCTGAAAGCGAAGATTATTCGTTGGGCTGGTTGGCTGCCTCGATGATCTTAACGAACTTCTCGGGAACCAGGGAAGCGCCGCCGATCAGGCCGCCGTCGATGTCGGGCTGAGCCAGCAGCTCAAAGGCGTTCTTATCGTTCATGGAGCCGCCGTACAGGATGGAGATAGCCCGGGCATTCTTGGAGGAGTACAGCTTGCGGACAGCGGTACGGATGCTCTCGCAGACTTCCTCAGCCTGCTCGGGGGTAGCGGTACGGCCGGTGCCAATGGCCCAGATGGGCTCGTAAGCGATGATGACCTTGCGAATCTTCTCCTCGGGGACCCCGGCCAGACCCAGCTTGATCTGCATGGTGATCCACTCGGTGGTGATGCCGGACTCTCTCTGCTCCAGGGTCTCGCCGCAGCACATAATGGGGGTCAGACCGGCCTCCAAAGCAGCCAGCACCTTGGCATTGACATCGGCATCGGTCTCGCCCATGGCGCGGCGCTCGGAGTGGCCGATGATAACGTACTTACAGCCGGCATCTACCAGCATATTGGTAGCAATCTCACCGGTGTAAGCGCCGGAAGCGTTGGCGTTGCAGTTCTCGGCGCCGATGCCGATGCGGGTTTCACGGACGGCACGGACAGCAGCGGGAATATCCACAGCGGGAACACACAGGGCAACATCGCACCAACGGCCTCTGGGCATAATAGCCTTCAGCTGGGTCATGAACTCCTTGGTCTCGGAGGGAGTCTTGTTCATCTTCCAGTTACCGGCGATGACGGTCTTGCGATACTTTCTATTCATGGTTGATTTCTCCTTGTTGCTTATATGTCTACACTCTCAAAAGAATGTACTCTACAGATTGTGGATGCTGAGAAAGGAAACGCGCATAGGAAACCCCGAAGGGCCCACCCCAGGCAGGTCCTCCGGAGTGCTGAATATGAACTTACTTGTCCTGCAGGCAGGCAATGCCGGGCAGCTCCAGGCCCTCCAGGAACTCCAGGGAGGCGCCGCCGCCGGTGGAAATGTGGGTGATCTTATCGGCAAAGCCCAGCTGCTCGCAGGCAGCAGCGCTGTCGCCGCCGCCAACGATGGTCACAGCGTCGGAATCGGCCAGCGCCTGTGCCACGGCAATGGTGCCCTTGGCCAGGGTGGGGTTCTCGAACACGCCCATAGGTCCGTTCCAAACGACGGTCTTGGCAGTCTTCGCAGCCTCGGCAAACAGAGCCTGGCTCTTCTCGCCGATGTCCAGGCCCATCTTGTCGGCGGGGATGGCGTCGGCGGCCACAGTCTCTACGGCAATCTCACCATCAATGGGGTTGGGGAAGGAAGCGGCAACCACGGCATCCACAGGCAGCAGCAGCTTTACGCCCTTGGCCTCGGCCTTGGCCATCATTTCCTTGCAGTAGTCGATCTTCTCGTTGTCCACCAGAGACTTGCCGATGTCGTAGCCCTTGGCAGCCAGGAAAGTGAAGGCCATACCGCCGCCGATGATCAGGGTATCCACCTTCTCCAAAAGATTATTGATGACATTCAGCTTGTCGGAAACCTTGGCGCCGCCCAGGATGGCGACGAAAGGACGCTCGGGGTTGGCCAGGGCCTTGCCCATGATGGAAACTTCCTTCTGGACCAGATAGCCGCAAACGGCGGGCAGATAGTCGGCCACACCGGCGGTGGAGGAGTGGGCGCGGTGGGCGGTGCCGAAGGCATCGTTCACGAAGATGTCGGCCAAAGAAGCCAGAGCCTTGCTCAGCTCGGGATCGTTCTTGGTCTCGCCCTTCTCAAAGCGGGTGTTCTCCAGCAGCATCACTTCGCCGTCCTTCAGAGCGGCAGCCTTGGCCTTGGCGTCCTCACCGGCCACATCCTTGGCCATGATAACGGGCTTGCCCAGCAGCTCGGAGATCCGGTCAGCAACCACCTGCAGGCTCAGCTCGGGCTTCCACTCGCCCTTGGGCTTGCCCATATGGGAGCACAGGATAACCTTGGCCTTGTGGTCCACCAGGTACTTAATGGTGGGCATAGCGGCCACGATCCGCTTGTCGGAAGTGATTTTGCCGTTCTTGGTGGGGACATTGAAGTCGCAGCGGCACAGAACCCGCTTACCGGCTACGTCGATATCCTCGATGGATTTCTTATTGTAGTTCATAATGATTCCTCCAAATTACCGGGAAATCTCCCGCATTTTTCCAAAATCCTTGAGATGTGGAAAGGACAGCTGCCGCAGAGCTTCGAAAACCGTCACCGCTACCGCGTTGCTCAGATTCAGGCTTCTGGCTTCCTCCCGCATGGGAATGCGGACACAGCTTTCCCGATGGGCCTCCAGGAAATCCTCCGGCAGGCCCTTGGTCTCTTTTCCGAAGAAAAGATAGGCCCCGTCGTGAAATTCCGCCTCGGTATAGCACCGGGGGGCCTTGGTGGACAGGCACCACATTTCCTTTACGTCGTTTCTGGCAAAGAAGTCCCGGAGGTTTTCGTAATCCAGCACCTCTACCAGATTCCAGTAGTCCAGCCCCGCCCGCTTGACAGCCTTTTCGGAAATATCAAACCCCAGGGGGCGAATCAGATGCAACCGGCAGCCGGTGGCCGCACAGGTTCTGGCAATGTTCCCGCAGTTCTGGGGAATCTCCGGTTCCACCAGTACAACATTGAGCATTTCCTTCACCCTTTCGAATATGCGCTCACCGGTTTCCCTTTCCATACAGCCCCTATTGTATGATACTTTTTCCCTAAAATCAATGAGAAAATGGAAAATTTTTTGATTTTTTTCCAGTCTGCCCAGAAACCCCATTTTTGCCGCCGGTTTCTTGTGAACTTTGCTCTGAATATAGGGGATTGACAGTCGTTTCTTTGTGGCTTCCGGCAATTTTTACCGCATTGTCGCGCACAACTGTCTTTGGCACTTTCCCTTTTTTGCACAAAATGCAACAGATTTACAAAACGGAGCCGCCGCAAAACCAGGTTTTGCAGCAGCTCCAAAAATTATCCCACCGCGTCCTCCGGACCGTCCTCGGTGCCGGTCCAGCTGGCAGCCTCGCAGGAAAGAAGACTGCCGTCGGTAAGCCGGGCGTCCACAAAAAGCTGCAGGGTACTTCCCTCCTCCAGCTCCGGGCAGGTTTGGGTAAAGCCCGCCACCGTCCCGGAAAAGCTTCCTTCGGTTTCGCCGTCGGTAAGCTCCAGCGCCGCCTCATTCAAAAGCGTGCCGTCCAGCATCCACCGAAGGCTTGCCTGGCTGACGGATACCGGGTTCCCGTCCGCCGTCAGCAGCGGCAGCTGGACGGATGCCGTCACATCCACAGTAATCTGCCCTTTGTCCATCCTTTGGTCCGACACATAAGCGCTGACAAAACTTTCCAGGCTGCTTTTAAGGAATACAAGCTTTGGCAGAGTCGGCTTGTCCGGCGTGGTCAAAGCTGCCTGCTCCTCGGTCCCCTCCTGGGTTGTCAGGATGCAGTAGTAGCCGTATCCGTCCCGTGGCTGCAGGGTAACCGCAGCCTGAAACGCCTCTCCGTCCCAGCTGCAGGGGGTACGCGTCGCTTCGCTGCCATCGCAGGTCACCATCAGCTCCGCCCGGAGCCCTTCTTCGTAAGCCTCCGGCCGGGCAGAAAAGGTGATTTCCGCAGGGCTGTCCACCCCTGCTCCCCGGGCCTCCAGATTCCAGCTTTCCAGCCGGGTGTACTGCATCTGATTCAGCTGGGCCTGGAGCTGCTGCACCTGCTGGGTCAGTGCGTTATTCTCCTCCCGAAGCTGCCTGATTTCCGTTTCATATTCCTGGGTGTTTCCGCCGCAGCCGGTCAGCGCCAGTCCCAGAGCCAGCAGCAGAGGCAAAAGCCTTTTTGCTTGTATCACATCGTCGCTCCTTTGGATTTTTCTTTATTATGCCCCATCCGAAGGAATTCACCCAATCTCTACGCCGATCATCAGGCTGCCCTTTTCCGCATAGTAGCTGCACAGGCCGCCGGCAGGAGCGCAGGCGATATCCGCTTCCGGGTAGGCTGTATGCAGGTGCTCTGCCAGGGACCTGGCCAGCTCCGGATTTTGCACATGGGTAATCCGGACCTTTCCGCCCTTCCAGCCGTCCTCCGCCATCTGGTCCAAAAGCGCTGCCGCCGCCCGCTTGTCTCCCCGGGCCTTTCCGATGGTAGTCAATGTACCCTCCGGAGAAGCCGTACCGATGACGCGGATATTCATAACGCCAACCGCCGCTGCCGCCACCTTGCTGACCCGGCCGTTCTGAGCCAGATTATGGAGACTGTGCAGGCTGAAATAGAGCCGGGTTTTCGCTTTGTAGTCTTCCGCCCGGGCTACCACTTCTTCAAAATCCAGCCCCTGGCTCACCAGCTCCCGGAGCTTTTCCAGAAGCAGCAGTACCTCCGGCCCGGTGGAAAGGCTGTCGAGCACATAAACACTTGCCGCGGGCTTTGCCTGCTGGTACAGGTCTGCCGCCGCTCTGGCAGAATTATACGAGCCGGACAGGCCGCTGGTGATGGTTACGGCAATGACCCTATCCGCCCCGTCAAAGGCCTCCAGCCAGGCCGCCACACTGGGGCAGGCAGTATAGGATCTGCCCTTGTGGCCATGAAGCTTCTGCACCATTTCTCCTACATCCAGTCGGCTGTCATCCACAAAAGCCTCCCCGTCGTCGGTAGAAACGGTCAGGGGCACCGCCCGGAAATCCACATCTTTCAACGTATATACATCGCAGGAAGAATCCGCCGTCAATCGAATCATAATTGCCTCCATACAGAATTCATTTTAATACAGCTTCATGGTAGCACCGATTCTCAAGACTGTCAATTGAATTTCCGTAAACTTTTCTTTCCGCGGGGTTTTCTCCCGGATTTCTTCCGGCCCTGCAGAAATCAGGCGCACTCCTTAAAAAGCCGGGACCCCCTTCCCCAGGTCCCGGCTTTTCGGCTTATTCTTCTATCAGCCCGTGTTCCAGGCAGAAACGGTAGATGCCATCCTCCGCGCAGGGCCTCGCTACAAAGTTTGCAATTCTTTTCAGCTCCTGAGAGCCGTTTTCCATGGCCACGGAGGTACCCACTGCCTGGAGCATCTCAATGTCGTTGTTCCCATCCCCAAAGGCAATGGCCTCATCCTGCGTCAGACCGAAGTGCTCCAGCATTCTGGCAACGCCCACGCCTTTTCCTCCGGCAGAGGGAATCACATCCACAGCCCGGTCCCACCAGGCGGCAATCTTGGCGCCGGGAGCCCCCATCAGCAGCGCATCATATTCCTCCGGCCCGCAGCCCACCATCAGCTGATATACATCCTGTGCAATCAGGCTGTCAAACCGCGGCGACAGCTCCAGCTTCAGGTTGGCAATTTCAAAATAATCCGACAGGTTCTTTTCCCAGCCGTTGGTACCCAGGTCATCCTTTGTAGCTACGGAAACCGTCCTTTTCAGGCCCTCTGCATTTTTCAGAATCCGCAGTACATCCCCTTTGGGAATGGGCTGTGAAAAAATGGTGCCTCCGTCATCATAGCAGTAAGCGCCATTAAAGGTCAGATACCCGTCAAAATCCACCCCGGAAAAATGGGGAATGGTCATGGGCGTCCGGCCGGTGGCAATACAGATCCGGATTCCCTTCCTTTTAAGGCCCAAAAGTGCCTTTTTGGTGTTCTCCGTCATACGCTTCAGCTGAAAATCCACCAGGGTACCGTCTATGTCAAAAAAGGCAATTTTAATATCTTTCATTTTGTATTTCCTTTCTATGAAAAAAGCCCGGTTTCCCGGGTAAAGAAGAATCGAAGGACAGGAAAGTGGGCCTTCACCTGTACTTCCTCTTTATTCTAGCCCGTTTTCCTTCCTACGGCTATCCGGATCCCGTCAGTTAATATCACGATCGTGCCATTTCTGCCGATAGGCCCCAGGGCTGCAGCCGTATTGCTCATGAAATAGCTTTCCAAAATAGCTGCTGCTGCCCAGGCCGCAGGCGTAGCCGATCTGGGTAATGGACTCCTTGGAGAAGCGCAGCATCTGCTCTGCTTTCTTGAGCCTTACGGAACGGATGTACTCCACCGGGGGCATATGCAGATTGTCCTGAAACAGCCGGAAGCACACCCGCCTGCTGACATGGGCCGCCCGGGCCAACGTATCCACAGTGATGTTTTCCGAATAATGGGCCCCGATATAGGCCATCATATCCTTTACCTTTTCGTCGGACGGGCCCCTGGATGCCTGGGATAAAGGCCCGGCCTGGTTCAGGATCTCCAGCCACAGACCCAGAAGCGCCTGCTGCAAGGCCAGTTCATAGCCAAAGGCCGCTTCCTCCAAATGGAAGGATGCTTCCAGGTTTTTCAAGAGCAGCCCGTCTTCCTGCGGTTCGAAGGTCAGCATCTCTATCCCCCGTGCCTGGATCAAAGGAGCAACATACCCCTTGATGACCCGTTCCGCACCGGAAAGCATATTGGGGTCAAACAGGTGGATAAACAGCACCGTATCCTCTGTAAGCATCCGGGAGGCATGGAGCACATTGCAATTTACAAAGCCTCCGCCCCCGGCCCGGATCCGGTGGCTTCCCCCTGGGGTCTGGTACTCGATGCCGCCTCTGTACACATAGACAAGCTCCGCCGCCCCATGCCAGTGCCAGGGGGTCTCGGCACAAAAGTACCGGCGCATATCCACAATAGACGCGATATAGGGAAGGTCCTCTTCAAAGTCAGGCAATATCTCCTCTCCCGTCCTGTCCACCAGCCGGATACCATGGATCTGTTTCATAAGCCAGCCCCCCTCATGTGTATCCTACAGGATTTACGCCATGTTGTCAACTGTGCAGCTGCTCATACAAAAATAAGGAATTTGAGACATAAGGATTTTAGGTTTGTCATCCATCTAATCATCGCAAACGCCTGCCGCATATAAACACGGCAGGCGTATATTTCAGTTGGCGCAGTACGCGGTATGCACCATATCCCACACAGACGCCTCGTCCGGATAGAACTCGTAGTACTGCTCTCCCCTTCTCAGCGCCCCTTCCGGAACCCGGATGGGAGAAATGTCTGCCTTGTCCAGCGTCGTAACCAGCTCCTGAAGCTGCTGGGCCGTCAGATCAGACTGCAGGTACTCCGAAAGCTTTCCCACCAGCTTCATGGCAAACTCCGAATCGGAATCGAAGGCCTTTCGCGCCTGAATCTGGAAGCTGTTCATATACTGCCGCTGGCGGTCCATCCGGGCCAGATTGGTGTCGTCATCCAGGTCCTTTCTGGCCCGGACAAAGGCCTCGGCCTGGCTTCCCTTCAGCAGCACGGTAGTCCCCTGGGTAAAGGCCGGGTCGATTACCGTCAGGTCCTCCTCCATGGTTACGGGTACGCCGCCTACCAGATCATTGGCCGGACCCACAACCGACATGGGTACCTGGATATAATGATCAATGGGCGCATCAAACAGAAGGCTGGATACGGCGTTTACGGTATTTTTGCAGCTCTTCATACCGCCGTCCCCATAGTTATAGGCCAGGCACAGCTGCTTATATTCCGTACCGCCGTAATTGCCCAGTACATCCAGCCAGGGCACGTCCGTCATGGTGTCCCGGTTCATCTGCAGAATCTCCACCGTGTTTGCCTGCGTGTCTATAACCAGCACCAGCAAAAAATCCGCCTGATTGTAGTTGTAAAAGGCCTTGACTCCGTCGGTCTGCTCCTGATACCCTTCCGCTGCATCGGTACCAATGAGCAGGACCGTTTGTAAATGGCTTTTCAGGGGATATTCCTTTCCCTGATAGGTCAGGGTTTTCCGTTCTGCCAGAGCGTTTTGCGCCTGGCCTGCATTTTCGATGGGGGTTTCCTCCTCTTTTTTCGTCAAATGGGCAGCCGCAAACAGCAATCCGGCAATCAGCGCCAGACAAAAAAGCAAAATCAGGGCTTTTTTCATAGATAGCCTCCCGGAAACAGCAAGTTTTCCGCATTCTTTTCCAATATTGCAAACTCCGATTCGGCCCGATAGGCACGCATAACTCTGCGTACCTCCCCCAGATTTGGGGCTCTGTCCAAAAGATTATGGCAGTCGGACCCGATCAGGTGTATTTTTCCGTTTTTCAGGTTTCGCAGAGCGGTTTTTACCGTCTTCTGGTTTAAAAAATAGCTCCCGTTTACCTGTACCAGCATATTCCGCTCCAATACCCGGTCAATCAGGCTTTCATCCTCCAAAAAGTTCATAAACCGGTCTACATGGGCAATCACCGGTTTGCATTCCAGATTCAGCCCCAGCTCCATGATTTCGTCCAGCATGGAGTCCGACCAGGGCATCATGGGGGGCTCTACCAGGATGGAGCTTCGGCATCCAATCCGCAGCTTCTCAATCCCCTCTGCCTGGCTGATCCCCGGGAAATACAACACCTCCGCCCCCAGTACAATCACGGGATAGCCCTCCGGCCGGGTAAGCATGGCATCCTGCAGGCGGAAGAAGGCCTCATTTCTGCGGCGCACAAAGCGGTCGGGGTCCTCGTCGTCGGCGTAGAAATGGCAGGTAGAAACCATAACATCCACCCCCTGATGAAAGCTGCAGTGCAGCATTTCCAGGCTTTCCGAAAGGCTTTGGGGGCCGTCGTCCATCCGGGGAAGAATATGGCTGTGATAGTCGATCATTGCATTGCTCCTGATGTGTATGTATATTCCGGAATCTCTCCGAAAACAAGCAAACCGGCCCGAAGGCCGGTCCGCTTGTTTGGCTTACTTGGTGAAGATAGCCATGGGGGCGTCCACAACACCTTCGATGGAAACGGTGCCATCGGCATTGACGGTAGCCTTCAACTCTACCCACTTGCCATCCACAAACTGCATAACAATCAGCCCTTCGGCGTTGTCCAGCTTGATGGTCATGGTCACAGAGCCGTTATACATCTTGGCAGCGCCTGCGGTATCCTTCTCAGAAACCTTCACATAGAAGAAATACTGAGCCTTCATACCGGCAGGTGCGGCCTCAGCCAGAGCGGTCTGGGCAGCGGCAAGAGTTGTCTTCTCCTCCTCAGCCAGCTTGGTGGTATCGGTGGCCTCGATGGGCTCAACGATTGCCACGGTGCCATCCGCAGCGGTAACTTCGGAAGTGGTAACCTCAGGCAGGGGAGCAGTGGTGGTCTCACTGGTGGTAGGAGCCGTAGGGCTGGCAGTGCCGGCAGCAGCTGCAGGAACTGCCAAACCCATGGTCAAAACCAAGGCAAGTACCAGAACAATAGCCTTTTTCATGAACATTTCCTCCTTTCCCAAGTATTCGTATAGCACTGCCCTGCGGCAGGGAATACGCCTTATTTTCCGTACTGATACTGGTACCTTTGTTTGCTGTATTGGTACCGTTTCCCGGCACCCTCCACGCAGCCGTTGAGCACAAAGCCCAGGATATTGGCCTTGGCGTAGGTAAGCTGCTGGATACAGTCGTCCAGTATAAACCGGGGGCAATGGTTTTCCCGGATGACCAGCAGCAAGCCGTCGGTGCATCTTGTAACCATCACCGCATCAATTACGGGCCCCACGGGGGGCAGGTCCAGAATCACATAGTCGTAGGCCGCGGCAATCACATCGATCATCTTCTGGAACCGGTTGGAATTCAAAAGCTCCGCCGCGTGCTCGGAGATTTCCCCACCGGTGATGATGGCAAAGGATGTGGTGTCGGTAGTACTCTTGTAAGAAAGCACCGCCTCGTTCAAATTCACCTTGCCCAAAAGTACATCACTCAGGCCCGGGGTCAGCTTGGCGCCCACATTGCTGTGAATGGCCGGGCGGCGCATATCGCAGTCGATGAGCATCACGGAGTTGCCCAACTCCGCCAGGGAGTAGGCCAGATTCACAGAGGTACTGCTTTTGCCCTCGGAAATCTGGGCGCTGGTAACACCGATGACGCTGCCCTTCTTCTCTTTTTTTTCGGGCAGGGCAATCAGGGTATTGGCCCGGAGCCGCTTAAAGGCCTCCCGCCCGGAATAGCTCATATATTCGCAGATCTGGGCAGTCCGGTGGGGATCCTTTTGGGCGCCGTTTACCTGTCTGGAGTTACTTGCTGCCATTCTTCTCTGCCTCCTTCTTCGGCTCTTCCTTCTTAGGTTCGGCCTTCTTCTTGGGCCCCGTTTTCTTGGCCGGTTCCGCCTGGGTATAGTAGCTGGAATAGTAGCCGTTCTTCTTATCGGACACCCGCATATCGGGGATCATGGCCAGGACCATAATATCGGGATAAAGGGCCCGCAGCTCATCTACGGACTGGATCATCATTTTGGACTTATCGTCCAGCAGGAACCGGACAATCACCACAGCCGCAGCCAGGAAACCGCCGGCCAGAATGCCCATTGCGGTGTTTTTCACCATGCTGGGGCTGGAGCGGTGGGCCGGGATAATGGCATAGTCCACGATGCGCACGGAGCTGCCGTCTACGATCTCGGCAATCCGGTCCGGCAGGAGCTTTGCAATGGTATTGGCAATCAGCTCTGCCTCCGCAGGGGCGGTGCTGGTAACGGTAACCTCAAAGGCCCCGGTGGAATTCACTCCCCGGGCGCTGACCATCTTGGAAAGCTCCTCTGGGGTGTATTCCAGATTGGCCTCTTTGATGACATCCTCCATGGTGGTCCGGGAATTGAGAATATAGATGTAAACGGAAACCAGGGAATTGGAGGCGCTCAGCTCTGCAGTGGAGATGGAAAAGCTGGTAGCGCCCAAGCTGAAAGAGCTGTTGTTCACATACAGGGAGGCCGTTGCCTGGTATTTGGGCTTGATAACAAATGCAGTGACCCCAAAAGCCGCCGATCCAACAAGCACTGCCACCAGCGCAATGGCAAGGATGTTCTTCCATATGGCCTTGGCCAGCTCCAGCAGGTCTATTGTATCTTCTTCCATGTTGTTCATTGCGTTCCTCTCTTCTCTTTCCTTACTTTGCACTCAGAATGTTTTCAAAATACTTGGGATTGGTTTTCAGAATCTCCTGGGTGGTTTTGTCCAGACCCAGCTCCTGGCGGACCTCGTCAAAATACCCAAGGCTCTCCATCCGTTCGTAAACCAGCTTCCCGATCAACCGGTAGGCAGTACCGTTCAGGTCCGCGCCGGTGGTGCTGTTGCTGCGGAAGCTGACGGGGACCATGGACTGCTGAATGGCCGTCTTGTCCTCCTTGGTTGCGGTGAATTTGGCATCCGTCATGCCGTCCGCCAGCAGGTACTTCCGGACATTGACATAGTGATTGCCAAAGGCCTGGAGCATGGCGGAATCTATGGCATCCATAACGGTTACATCCGCAGAGGTCCAGCTGCCCCGGATGGTGCAGGGGCCCAGCACCAGATACCGGTCCGGGTTCTGGGCCTGACGGGACAGAAGCTCTCTGGTATCGCTGACCAGCTTGGCCGGATCCAGCAGATTATCATAGGTACCCAGCCAGACAATGTGGATATAGTCCTTGTAGGCATCGGTGCTGCCGGAAATAATCTGGGTACCCTTTTCCACTTCCACCGCCTGGCCGGGGGTGGACCTGGTAAAGTAATAGCTCTGGCCCCAGCTTTCCACATTGGTCTCCAAGGTCATGGTGCCCTCTACCCCGGCGATGGTCACGGGATTCAGGCCCGCACTGCCGGCTGTCAGAGGCTTTACCTGCTTGCCGTCGCCGGAGGTAAACTGAATCTGCACGGGCTCCCCGTCGGCGGGAATCTCAAAATCCCGGGAGATGACATAGGGAACCACGCCGCTGCGGCCCAGAACCGTATCGCTGGTTTCCATGCCGGAGCCCATATTGACCACCGGGATGGAGACCGTGTACTGGGTCCAGTCCAGGCGGGTATAATCCTGGGCATTTTCCACGGTGGAATAAAAATCATAAATGCCGCACAGATAGGTATCGATGTACTTCTGCAGGGTACCGGGATAGGACGCATTTCCGGAAGAGCCGGTGGTCAGGCTGTCGCCCCAGCACACAATTCCGGGCAAATACTGCCGGACAGCCTCAAGGTCCGCATCATAAGCCACCTGAATGGCATCCAGATTATCCTTCCGGGCGTTGCTGAGATCCTGGCGCTGGCTGTCGCTCTCTGCCTTTAAAAGCTCGTCCTCTGCGTTGATCCGTGCCTTTACGGCAAACATGGCGGCAAGCAGCCCTACCGCCGCCACCACCAATACGCCAAAGATAATCAGGTTTCTGACCAGATTCTTATGTTCTTCATTTTCCCACATTTTTCAACTCTCCAGGTATTATTTTCACTTATTTCGGACAATATGATACGGAACGGACTTTTTAAGGCATTATACCATAAAATACTTTTTTAATCAACCACGAAACCGAAGTTTAGTAAAAAAGTTTATTACCCCCGGGATTTCTTCCCGGAAAATGTCACTTCTATACAAGGCCTCTCAAAAGGATTGCAAAACAAATATCCTCCGGACGCGCAAGATCCGGAGGATACTCTGTTCAGTTGGACAGGCGCTTTTGCAGCAGCATCAGATCCAGCAGGTCGATGCTCCCGTCACCGTTCAAATCCGCATTGCCGGTTTCAATGGAAACCTGTGCTCCGGCCAGGAACCTGCGCAGCCGCTTTTCATCCGCGGCCGTTACCCGACCATCTCCGTTGATGTCGCCCATAATTCCGCTGGCCACGGTTACGCCGCCTCCGGCACAAGCCGGTTTTACAAGGGTAGTATCCTCTGTGACGCCGGTGATTCCCGTCAGGGTAACCTCGGTCTTCCCCAGGGGAGCGGAATCGGAAATTCGGAACACCAGCGTCAGAATGTCCCCGTTCTCCGCCAGTGCATCACTTTGCAGCCACAGGGCCTTCTCCCCTTCTCCCAGGCCTACGCTCCAATCGGAGACATTCAATAGCCCGTCAACGCAGTCATAGTCCTCCAGGGTCAGGCGGCTGTGGTCATAGGCAATTCCAAAATTCAGCCCGCACAGGCCGGGGTTATCCTGTACGGAAATCGTCAGCTTCACCTGCTGGCCCGGTTGGCCGGTAGCCGTCCCCACCGTCAGCGTGGGGCGGCTTTCTTCCCCGACGGCTTCCGTCGGCTCGGTGGTCTCATCGGGGGCCGCAGTTTCCGTCGGTTCGGCAGCCTCGGTGGTTTCGGCGGCTGCCGTCGCCTCCGTGGCCTCTGCGGCTGCCGTAGGTTCCGTTGTCTCGGCGGCCTCTGCAGCTGCCGTGGACTCCGTTGTCTCAGCGGCTTCTGTGGCTGCCGTGGATTCCGTCGTCTCGGCGGGTTCCGTCGTTTGGTTAACCGCGGCTGCCTCCGATGCCTCCGTACCTTCCGCCGCGGCAAGGGACGGGGCTTGCTCCCGGGATTCCAGCAGAGTAAACTTCAGCCCTGCCGTCTGCGCATAGCGCTGAGCCTCGGAGTCCCGAGGGCCGCAAAGCTCCGTATTCTCCCGAAACGCATTTTCCGCAATTTGAGTTACGCTCCCCGGAAGCGTTACTTTTGTCAGTTTCCGGCAAACGGCAAAGGCCTGGGCATCCACCTGAGTAATGCCCTCCGCAATTTCCACCGTCTCAATGTCCGCCCGCAGACTGTCCCAAGGGTAGGCCTCCAGGGTTCCCAGGTTCAGGGCTCCCTCCCCCGCTACGGACAGAGTCCCCTTATTCAGGGACCAGGTCATTTTTTCAAAGCTGCCGCTGCCGGATGCGGGCTTGTGCAGATCGATCTGCTTAAAGGTACCGCCGAACTCCTTTATGTAGTCGTCAGAGGCGGAGTTTTTCAGTCCGCTGCAAACAATGCTGCTTTCAAAGGCATTATCCCCGATGCGGCTCACACTGGCAGGAATATCAATGGAGGTCAGCTTGGTGCAGCCCGCAAAGGCCCGCTCTCCAATGCCAATGACCCCCGCCGGGACGGTAACCCAGCACAGGGCCGTGCAGCCTTCAAATGCCCGATCCCCGATGTAGCGCAGGTTTTTGGAAAGGGTAACGGACTTTAAGGCGGTGCACCCGGCGAAAGCGCCATCCTGAATGGCGGTGATGCCCTCATCCAGGGTCAGCTTTTCGACTTCCTCCAGGCGGTCGGCCCAGGGGATGGTCTCAAAGGCCATAGCGCCTGACCCGGTAACGGACAGCGTGCCGCCCTCCAGGGCCCAGGATACGGTCTCCTCCGCTCCGGCCCCAAAAGGAAGGGCACACAGCATAAGGCTTAGGCAAAGCACAAATACCAGAAATCGGTTCTTCATTTCTACTCCCCCTGTCTGCGGCAATGCCCTCCTACTATATAAATATAGGGAGGGCAGCCGTACTCTTATTCTTCCGTTGTTTCTTCCGCGGACGGTTCCTCTGCGGGAGTCTCCTCCGTGGCTGGTTCATCCTTGCCTTCGGCATTTACATAGGTCATGAGCTCCTCGCCGGTAATGGTCTCCTTCAGCAGCAGGTACTCGGAAACCTCATCCAATAGCCCTCTGTGTTCCTTCAGAGTATTGGTGGCATCGGCAAAGGCATCCTCCAACAGCTTCTTGACCTCCATATCCACCTGTGCGGCGGTATCCTGGGAGCAATCCATATAGGGGGTACCGTCCAGGTAGCTGTTCTGGGTTGCAGCGGTGGTCATAAGCCCCAGCTTGTCCGTCATACCGTACTGGCTGACCATGCTCCGGGCCAATTGGGTGGCCCGCTGCAGGTCGTTGGCGGCGCCGGTGGTCTGGACGCCGAATACCAGCTGCTCGGCGGCCCGGCCGCCAACCAGAGACCGAAGCTCTACCTCCAGCTCCTGCCGGGTAGAAAGGAACTTCTCCTCCTCCGGCAGATACATGGTGTAGCCCAGAGCGCCGGAGGTATGGGGCACAATGGTGATTTTCGATACGGGCTGGGCGTGCTTCTGCAGGGCGGAAACCAGGGCGTGGCCCACCTCGTGATAGGCAACCAGCCGCTTTTCCATTTCGGTCAGCACGGTGTTCTTCTTTTCCGTACCGGCAATGACCGTTTCGAAGGACACCATCAGATCCTCCTGGTTCACGGCCTTCCGGCCCAGCCGCACCGCCCGCAGAGCCGCCTCGTTCACAAGGTTCGCCAGATCCGCGCCCACGGCGCCGGCAGTGGCCTGGGCAATCTTCTTCAGGTCCACATCCTCGGCAAGCTTAATTTTCCGGGTATGGACCTTCAGGGTATCCAGCCGGCCCTGGTAGTTGGGCTTATCCACAATGATTCGCCGGTCAAACCGGCCGGGCCGCAGCAGGGCCTTGTCCAGAATCTCCGGACGGTTGGTGGCCGCCAGGCACACAATGCCCTTAGAGGGCTCGAAACCGTCGATTTCGCTTAAAAGCTGATTCAGGGTCTGCTCCTGCTCGGAATTATTATTGAAGCGGTTGTCCCGGGAGCGGCCCACGGCATCGATTTCATCGATAAAAATGATGCAGGGGGCCACCTTGGCGGCCTGCTGGAACAGATCTCTCACCCGGCTGGCGCCCATGCCCACGAACATCTCCACAAAGTCGGAACCGGAGATGGAGAAGAAGGGTACGCCCGCCTCTCCGGCAACGGCCTTGGCAAGCAGGGTCTTGCCGGTACCGGGAGAGCCCACCAGCAGCGCGCCCTTGGGCAGCTTGGCGCCGATATCGGCGTAGCGCTGGGGGTTATGCAGGAAGTCGATGATCTCCTTCAGGGATTCCTTTGCCTCATCCTGGCCCGCCACATCCTTAAAGGTGACGCCGGTTTCCTTTTCCATATACATTTTGGCCTTGCTCTTGCCAAAGCCGCCCATCATCCCGTCGCCGCCCATGCGCTTGGTCAGGCTCCGCATGAACATAAACAGGATTGCAAAGGTGATGCCGTAGTACAGCACCATGAGAATTATGGAGTTGTCCTCCTGGATCTTCTCGTCCACGATGACGCCCTGCTCTACCAGCTCCTTGGAAATGGTCATCCAGTCGCCGCTGGGCATACCCGTATAGCAGGCCCGCTGGCTGGAAGCGGGCTTGGCAGCCTCTTCCTTGGTCAGGTAATATACCCGGTTGCCCCGGTACTGGACCTCTGCCAGCTGGTCGTTCTTCTTGGCCTCGTAAAAATCGGAGAAGGTGGTCTCCGTATACTGGCTGTTGGATACCGTGTTGTAGATCCATCCAAACAGCAGCACCAGTGCCAACGCAATAATCAGCGGGGTCCAGAAGGAATTTTTCGGCCGGTCGGGGCCGGGCTTTTGATTGTTAGGTCCGTTATTTTGTCCTAAATCCATTTTCTTATGCCTCCTCAGGCTTTCTTATCGGGTATCATACCACATTTTTACACCTGTGGCAATGAATGATTCTCTTTTTTGCGGTAAATTTTCTGTGAATGTAGGGGTTCTTTCCGGGAAAAATAAAAAATAGGTTGTGAAATCCGAAGGTTTCTGCTATAATAGGGCCATCTGTATAAAATTTTCTAGGATCCATATTGGAGGAACCCGAATGAACGAACGAAGAAATCGCCCCCAGCGCTCCCAGAAGCCTGCCCGTGCTGTGCCCCAGGAGCCTGTGGAAGAAAACGAGGGCCAGCTGGAGGGCCGCAACGCCATCCAGGAAGCGCTGAAAAGCGGGCGGACCATTGATAAGCTGTTTGTGGCCTCCGGCGATACGGACAAGGGCCTGCAGCGTCTGGCCGCCCAGGCCAAGGAAGCCGGAGCCGTTGTGGTGCCGGTGGACCGCCGGAAACTGGATGCCATGTCCTTTACCCGGTCCCACCAGGGTGTGATTGCCCTGTGCGCCGCCCACGACTATTACACCATCGACGATATTTTGGCCGAAGCCGCCTCCCGGGGTCAGGCCCCCCTCATTGTCATCTGCGACGAGCTGTCCGACCCCCACAACCTGGGTGCCATTCTCCGGTCTGCCGAGTGCGCCGGTGCCCATGGGGTCATTATTCCCAAACGCCGGAGTGTGGGCCTCACCGCCACCGTGGCCAAGGCCTCTGCCGGTGCCATGGAATATATGAAGGTAGCCCGGGTGACCAACATCAACAGCGCCATCCAGGAATTAAAGGATAAGGGCGTATGGATTTTCGGTACCGCCGCCGAGGGCTCCATCCCCATGTATCAGGCCGACCTGAAGGGCCCTGCCGCCATTGTCATCGGCAATGAAGGGGACGGCATGAGCCCCCTGGTGCGGAAAAATTGCGATGTAACCGTATCCATTCCCATGAACGGACGGATCAGCTCTCTCAATGCCTCCGCGGCGGCATCCATTTTGCTGTACGAAGCGGTGCGGCAGCGTCTGTAATTTTGGGAGGACCCTATGGATAATCAGGAAAACATGGACGAAGAACTGGACTTTGACCTGGACTCCATATTGAGCGAATTCGGCAGCGGTGCCCAGAAAGAGCCGGAACCGGAAACCGAGCAGCCGCTTCCCGGCCTCTCCCAGGAAGAACCGTCCGCAATAGATCCCATGGATATGCCGGACCTTTCCGGCCTGTCCCTGGATACGCCGGAATCTTCCAATCCTCAGGCGGAATCCGGAGACCCTGCCGCCTCCTGGGAAGAAGACAGCGACGAGGCCTTTGCCCGGGAGCTGGATGCCCTGTTGGGGGACCTGTCTTCCGGGGAACCGGAGCAGGAAGCACCCCCGGCCCCGGATCTGAGCGATACCCAAGTATTTGACCCCATCGTCCCCCAGGAGAAAAAGGAAGACAACACCGCCCAAACCCGGCGGCTGGATGCGGTAACCCAGATCCCCTCCCCGGAAGAGCCCGCCGCCCCTAAGGAGCCTATTCCCATCCGGGCAGGCATCCAGGAATTAAAGCGCAAGCTGGTAGCCGGGCCGGAAAAACGGTACTACGACCTGTCGGACGAAGGCGTCTTCAAGCTCCAAATCGGTATTTTTCTGAACCTGCTGGTGGTAGGGGTCTGCGCCGCCACCGCCGTTATGCTGAACATGAATCTGGTACCGGAAAACCGGATGCGTCTGGTCATCTTCAGCCAGGTCCTTGGGATGCTGGTTTCCGCCCTTCTGGGTTGCTACCAGATGCTCGACGGCATTACCGATGTGCTTCACGGCCGGTTTACCGTCAATACCATGCTTATCTTTACCTTCCTGGCCTGCGGTGCGGATGCTTTCTTCTGCTTCCGGGAGCTTCGGGTCCCCTGCTGTGCCGGATTTGCCCTGGAAATGACCTTTGCCCTTTTGGCCCGGTATCACCGGCGGGCAACGGAAATGTCCCAGATGGATACCCTGCGCAGAGCCACCCACCTGCAGAGCATCGTCAAGGAAGACGGCTATCTGGATGGCGGCAAGGTTCTGCTGCGTGGCAACGGCGACGTGGACGACTTTTGGGATACCTACAACAAGCCCTCCACTCCGGAGAAGGTTCAGGGCGTCTACTGCGTCTTCGCACTTCTGGTCTGCATCGGTCTGGCGGCTCTGGCCTTCCTGCGCAAGGGGCCCAGCTTTGCCTTCCAGGTGCTGTCCGGCGCCCTGCTGGCCGCGGTGCCCGCCAGCTTCTTTATTGCCGTTACCCGGCCCGCCCACCTGCTGCAGCACCGGCTGCATATGGTTGGCTCCGTACTCTGCGGCTGGCAGGGGGTAGTAAAGCTCCGGGGCAAGGCCTACTTCCCCATGAAGGATACCGACCTGTTCCCCCAGGGCTCTACCAAGCTCAACGGCGTTAAATTCTACGGTGACCGGGAGCCGGAGCAGATTCTGTCCTACACCTCCTCCCTGATCAGCGCCGCCGGCGGAGGCCTTGTGCCCCTGTTCCGGAATATGCTGAAAAACCGGGGCGGCAGCGAATATCCCGTTACCGAGTTCCGGGACTACGGCCTGGGCGGTATCGGCGGCGCCATCTGCGGAGATGCCGTTCTGATGGGTGACCTGCATTTCTTACAGAGCATGGATGTGGAAATTCCCATGGGAACCACCGTCTCTCAGGCGGTGTATGTGGCCATTAACAATGAGCTCTGCGCCGTCATTGCCATTTCCTATGCCAAAATGCGCTCTGCCTCCGCCGGCCTCACCTCTCTGAACGGCTGCCGGAAAATTCGCCCGGTACTCCTGTGCGACGACTTTTTGCTGACAAACGAGTTTATCCATGCCAAGTTCGGCATCAACACCCGCCGAATGGTCTTCCCGGACCGGGAAACCCGGGAGCAGCTGTCCCGCCGTCAGGCAGATCCGGAGGCTGCCGTTCTGGCCATGTCCACCCGGGATGAGCTGGTCAGCTGCGTCTACCCCATTACCGGAGCCAGCGCCCTGTACACCTCCACCCGGCTGGGAATGTTCATCCATCTGCTGGGCGGTATTGTGGGGATGCTTATCATGTTTGTGCTGGCCTTCCAGGGCAGCGCCGATATTCTTACCCCTCTGAACGTGCTACTGTATCAGCTGATCTGGATGATCCCCGGCTGGCTGGTTACGGAGTGGGCCAGAACCGTGTAATTTTTCCCGAGGCCCCTTTGGGGGGCCTTCACGTTATCAAAGAAGGCGAACCGATGGCCTGTGCCAAAGGTTCGCCTCTTCTTTATTTCTCCAAATGTACCATCCGGTAAAAGAGGGATACATGGGTATGCAGCTTTTCCAGGCACTCCGCTTCCCGCTCCGGCTGGCGGTCACAGATGCCGATCAGCGTCAGGATGGGGGCCACATACTGCATAGCCAGCCCCTCCGGGTCCTCCTCCCGGATCGTCCCTGCCTCCATGAGGCTGCGGAACACGGCGGCATGGTAATCTACCATCCGCTCCACCACCCGCCGGGAATAGAGCGCTGCCAGCTCCATGGACCGAAACTGCTCAATCGTCAGCATCCTGCGAAACCGACTGATGGACTCCGTATGGAGGGAATAGAGAAACATCAGCCGGACCTTTTCCCAAAGGTCCTCTTCGGAAACGGTTTCAAAGCCCGGCGCATCCAGCCGGGCATCCTGCAGGTGGACATGGATTTTCCCGGTATCGGAAGCGTACTGCCGGGCCGTCTGCTCCACAATGGCATCAAAGATGGCTTGCTTGCTGGGGTAGTGATTGTAAAGCGACGGAGCCTTAATGCCCACCGCCTTGGCAATCTCACCCACACTGACGGAGTCATAGCCCTTTTCCGCAAACAGTTCCAGAGCCTTCTCTAAAATTTTCTGTTTGGTATCTTCCTGTCTCATGGCATTCTCCTAACTGGAATTTGTATCATTATACCGGGGTTCGGTCCGGGTGTCAAGCAAGGCCAAGTGCCGCCCCTTCATGTTTGCCGGCGAGCTTAACGGCAAGCTGTGGTTCTGCACCAACAGCACCAAGGATGTCTACAAGGATATGCAGGAGAATCCTGAAATCGAGATTTCCGTTTCCAGCCCCGAATATGCCTGGATCCGGCTCCATGGCAAGGCAGCCCCCCCGGGAACCCCCCCGCGGGGCTGCCTTTGAATCTCAGCACGTCTTTTCCAAGGCAATCATGGAAAGAAAAAGCCGGAAGCCCTTGTTTCCAAAGGCCTCCGGCGCTGCTTATGGCACCCCAAATTGGATTCGAACCAACGACCTTCCGCTTAGGAGTAGACCCGATACGATGAAACCAAGTGCAACACAGTGCAAGAAAATCCTTGGAAATACAAGGTTTTTCACTGTTTCAAATCCTATCTGGTATCACGCTTCATAAGCATTTTCATAGGGATTTTACACCGTCCGATTGGCTCGAAATTAGCAAGGCTTTCGATTTTCGGTGGACGTTGCAAGTGCAAGCAAATTCCTCTATGTAATCACTTTTACAACGAACAGCACCGGCAGTGCCAATATTTTCAATACCAACTTCATAGGCTCAACCCCTTTCTTCTAATTACATTGTACAAGGGTATCTGCTGCAACGCAACGATGTCAACCCTTATGCAAGAAGAAAGGACGCAAAGTTTTTTATCACCTCTGCGCCCTAATGTTTTTTCGGATTCAGTTCGTCAAACTGGAAGTTGTCAGCCTGTATAGGCATCATCCGCCGTGTTCTTGAAATTCTGCTTTTCCAACCACAGCTTTTCTTCTTCGTTTTCCGGAATATCAATCCGCTCTATCTTGAAGATAACGGGGCGTGTGCCATCATTGCAGCAGGCAATCATCATTCTGTCGTCATTTGTCCACTTGCGCATAATGGAACCGCCCTGCAAGGCTGCATAAACATATCGACTGATAGCGTCCCATGCCTCGCCGCAGAATTTGCCATTCATCAGGCGGTAAAAATCATCCTGCTCTGGAGTTCTTTTTAGCAGGAATGTGTCTCCCGCTTTGAAGCAAGGACACGGACCGGATTTCGGATCAGCCAAATACTTTTCCTGCAATTCCGGAAATACCTTTGTCTCCAATACCGTTATTCTGCATTCATAATTCATATAAATTAGCTCCTTTACGTCCAAAATTTTCTGTCTGTTAAATTCCGATTTATCAATCTGTTTCCTGACGAATTTCTTTAACAATATTGTAGTGTATCAATGTGAATATTTCAACCAACGAAAGGGTATTTCCTTATGTAAAAGCCGCAACCACAGCTGCGACTTCCCGACAAGTTGTCGGATTACTGGATCGAGGACAGGCGAACAAGAACTTCTCTCATGTCCGTCCAGATTTCCTCCAGTCGTTTTTGCAAATCCTCAATGTCAGCATGATAGATGCTGCCTGTTTCGTTCGCTCGTTTGGCATACTGGTTCAGGTTGTTGGAGCAGATTCGCAGGAGCGAAACCAGGGCTTTCACATCCTGCAAATCCAGTCTGATGCAGTACCCATCCAGAGCCATTTTCCGCAGATAGGCTCCCATGCTGCGGATGCCAAGCTCGTCCATCTTCTCATGGATTCGCTCGACCTCCTCCTTGGATGCAAGGAAATGAACATCCTGGTCTCGCTTTGCCATTACAACACCTCCTCACGGGGTTCAGAGTGTTTTGCAGGCGGGATATGCTCCGCTTTGGATTTCAGATCAGCCAACACAGAAGGACGCTCCGACTCACTCCTTTCGTCACGATTTTCCGCAGAGTCCTCCATATTCAGGGCTGCATCCAGTTCTGCCAGTCGCTGACTTTATGCTGTCAGTTCTGCTTCCTGCTGATTGTAGAGGTTATTCAACTGCTCATTGGCTCGTTCTAAGCGCTCAGGAATGCCTGCAAGGGCATTGTCCAGTCGGGTGATATTTCCTCGTGCATCCGTGCCAAGGGCTACTCTGTGGCTCACAGCGCCCTTCAGGATTACATCAAACTCGTTCCGGAAGCTGTCAAACGAAAGCTCCATCTGAAAGCCACGGTAACTGCCAAGTGGAACCGGATCGGAGCTTTTCGTGTCCTTGCAAGCCGCAAGGAGGATTTCACCGGCATCTGCCTTTTCGGTGTAGACTTTGCCCCTAATTTCCATGCCGCAAAAGCCATCGGCAATCTGCGGGTGTGCTTCCACGGTTTTAATATCAGCTTCAAAGCCATGAATATACCTGGACAGCGGCACCTACCCCAAATTCTCCGGCTGTGTTTTTGGAATGCAGTGGTTCCAGCAGCGTGGCCTCTGGCTGGACGGCTCCACAGAACCGGCCCCCGGAATGCTCATCTTCTTCGACTGGGCCACCCAGGACGGTGTGCCGGACCATGTTGGGATTGTGGAAAAGGTGGACAATGGGGTGGTCTATACCGTAGAGGGCAATTCCAGGGATATGTGTAGACAGAAGCAGTATGCGCTGGGGAGTGGGGTGATTCTGGGGTATGGAATGCCTGCCAGCTAAAGCGAACAATTTGTACTTGCACTCGGCAATTCAATAAATTTTGCCGGATGCAAATATTCATTTGCTTAACAATGCACGAGAATACTCCTAATGTTTATCTGCTCTATTTGGCAGTATAGAATATCAAACCAATCTCTGCACCCATAAGGAAACCGGGGCACGGTGGCTATTTGATAGCTGCCGAGTCCTACTCATTCTTCTATATCACCTTCATCAAATGTAATAACAGGGGAATCATCAAACATTTTTTTCATCTCTTTCAATTCCTCTGTATTATCTCCATTTTCAACATATTCATCAAAATTTGCTAGTCGAGCCATTTGATCGAAATAATCTATGACTGATATGGAGCTACAGCTCATGCAGAAATGGGCATTCTTTCATTCGTTAGTCCCCAAAATTCGCAGTGCCACTCACACCGTATGTCACCGCTACCATCTGTCTATTTTTCGCTCAATTCTTATGGAAAGAAACATAATGGCCAGAAGTAGTATGGTGCTTACCGTTATTGAAATATCTGTCGAGATGTTCCAAAAAGTAAGTAGCGCAGTCAAAACGAATGGAATAGGGAACAGAAATACCGCAATGATATACTGCACAAACTGGCCTTTAGAAAAAGAACCAAGCCATTTTTCCGGCGGTATGAAATCTTTTGGAACGTGTCTACAGTCATACGGGTGAAATACATGAATGACATAAAAGACAATTGCAAAAATAATGATTGCGGCAAGATACATCTTTACGCAAGACAATAAACCCTCAAGCATACCCATACTTATCATATTCCCCACGCATCAGACGCACGCAGCGCCAAACGGCCACTGTAACTGTATTGAAGTGCGAGCCATGCAACATAGCTAAAGAAATCTTTGAAGGTTTTAGCAGTAAAAGTAAGCGAATTAATGACGAGTGTTGATGTAGCCGCAGCTGCCGCACCAGCCAATCCTCCAAGTGTGCATCCAGCAGCAATCGAAAGTGCTGCACGAACCATAGACTCATAGTCTGTCAAACTATAGTCTGTAAAAATATTTCCTTCCTCCATATATTGATGGAACAATTCCGAAACCTTGATCGTTGGATCATTACTCCTCCGTGCATTGACGTCATTGACTATGTATTGAAAATCGGAAATTATATCTTTTCCAGTGTATTTGGTATCTATTAGCGTCAAAAAAGATCTTACGCCTCTGGATGCCTTTCCAATAAGAGTTATATCGTTTCCAAACTGGTAGAGTGACTTTAGATTTCCATACATGGAATAAACACTGGTTGCAAGAGTTCCAATTCTTTGCAAATCAGCAGAATTCTTGGTTGAACTTATGTAAGCATTGTACGCATTTCGATCTGAGTCGGTAATCCAAATAGCAAACGCACCATTAGAGGAATCTCCCGACATCACCTCTCCATCGAGGAGACAAGACACTTTTCCTTGATTCCAAAAATAGTCTTTACGGTCTACATAGTGTGATAAAAACATATACTCGGCTTCTTTAGCTAAATCGTGACCGCGGCCAGCATCAACACTATCTTTAGCGCATTTAATAGCATAGGAAATAGATATAGCACGCGCCTCTGCCATAGAGACATCCGCATCATCACTGTATGCGTCGGGAACTTGATTCAAGAAATCTTCAATAAAAGCTCTCGCATTGTTTTGCCAATCAGTATCCAGCGAAGTTTCTGGTGTTGAAATTTCAAAGTCCATCTGCGTAAATGATTCCAATTCGGAAATGGCATCACCAGTTGTAAATGCAATTGTCAAAAAATCAGTGAGTGCATCCATTTCGGTATCCGACGATGCTGAAGCAAATGTTGGAATGAATGTGGTCAGAGAGAAAACAAGGACAGTAAAAACGGCAATCAGTTTTCTAGCACTGTGCATTTGAGGTATCCTCCTTTTTTATCTGAGAGTTGGTAAACAGAGGGTGAAACATTCCCCAATTTCTTTGTATCATGCCATACAGTATTTGTCAACATAAAGAAAATGCGCTTAAGGCGCGTACCTGTCATGGTTTTCGCAATAATGCCCATTTTATAGTACCACATCGGGGCTGTCCAATATGACTTTACAATCGTATCAGACAGCCCCTTCGGGATTTGTGTTTACTGACTATTCTAAAGCTACCTATTCAGTATTTACAGTTTATTTATGTGTTTGAAATTAGGGAATGGTGATTCCGTAGGAAATGCCAAAGGCACCTCCACCTAGTAGTGCATTGTTTGCAGTAGCAATCCCCGAAACGCTAACAGTCCCAGAATCACCAGAATTGCCAGTGACACCGGTATCAACGTCAGATTCAATTATTTCATCTCCGTTTGCAATTTCAAAGAACGATGTAGAGTCGGATGCTCCATTTAAGTCAACCGTAACAGTACCGCTCATAGAAGTAAACTCAGGCTTTGGAAACTCAAACCAGGGAACGTAAAGTTTTACCTTAACCTGTATGCCATTATTCTCATCATAGGTTGCATAGGAATTGATTCTAACATTGGCAACAGCCACGGGGACAGGCGCATTAGAAGTCAAGTAATCGCTCAGCAGGCCATCAAATTCTCCAATAACGACTGGGTTTTTCTCAGCTGCTTCCGCAAATGCGGTAAGAGTGCTAACCGAACAAAGAAGGCAAATCGCCATCAAAATAGACATCCACTTTCTAATATGTTTTCTCATATATTTCTCCTTTTCAAAAATAAGGCGAAAATGAACCAAACACTTTTTTTGTTAGCTAGAATAGAACATCTGGTTTGTATCTTGTTAGCAACATAGGCATTTTTGTTAGCAAAATCGTTCATTTCTAGCTAACACTGTTAGCCAAAAAGCACAAAATTTCTTTCTGGAATCAGATGCCCAAACAACAGCTCCATTGCCCTGTAGAAGCAATTTTTCCCGAAATACGAAAAATCGAAAAAGTGCCTAGTTTTCCTTGTTTTTTCGGAAAACTAGGCACTTTTTGGCACCCCAAAGAGGATTTGAACCTCCGACCTATCGCTTAGGAGTATGGCTTACCATGTGATACACGGTTCGGATGTAACTTCCAATATCATCCCT
>CAKTHQ010000025.1 GCA_934565415.1 uncultured Oscillospiraceae bacterium | reverse complement strand
TGTTCTTGGCCCGGTGGTGCAGTCGGTTAGCACGCCAGCCTGTCACGCTGGAGGTCGACGGTTCGAGTCCGTTCCGGGTCGCCAATATGTCCCAAACGCATTTGCGTTTGGGATTTTTTGCATTTAACGGAGCTTCAGGAGCAGGAAAATACCCAGGGCGATTTGTGCGATCAAAATAAAAGGGATGCCAAGTGTGAACTTCAGGTGCTTGGTTTTGTGCCGGACAGTGTACATACCAATCAGCGCCCCGATGCTGCCGCCCAGAAGCGCAGAGGTTATCAAGGTGGCTTCCGGGATTCGCCAAAGATTTTTTCGGGCCTTGTACTTGTCTACAAGCATAAGCAGAAATGAGATAGCATTGATAATAAGCAGGTAGAGAAGAAGTAATTCTTTCATGTGGTTTGCCTTTCGTTGGAGGAATATGTATGCGGAAATTGTTGGGATTGGTGTTATTAATGCTCCTTCTGTCTGCCTGCGGACAGAAGGAAACGATGGAGACGGTGGCAGACGAATGGGATGTACCGGCTGCGGCGATTCCCAGGCAGATGTATGTGGAATTACCGGAGGACGGCAGCGTGGAGACTTTGGAGGGGGATACCGGGCGTATGTACATGACGGATGACGACTGCCTGAGTATGGAAACGCTGGCGGCCGGAGACCTGAACGGGACGCTGACCCAGCTGTGCGGCCGGGGAGAGGACCGGCTGACCGTAATGGAGACCCGGCAATCCGGGGTCAAGCGATATGATTTTGTCTGGGCTGCCGCCGGGGAAACGGGAGAAATGCTGGGCAGAGGCGCCATTTTGGACGATGGGGACTACCATTACTGTATGACGGCTTTGTACCCGGCGGAAGAAGCGAAGGATGCCAAGTGGAATCGGATCTTTCAGTCCTTTCGGCTAGAGTGAGGGCCCGTATTGCCCGATCACTTCTTTGCACAGCTCAAGGCAGGCCTGCCGTATCCGATCCGGGTATAAAATTTCCGCTTTTTTGCCAAACCCAATGACCCAGCTCAGGAACATGGGGGAGGCATCCACATGGACGGTAAAAACAAAGTGGTCCTTTCCGTCCGGCAGGAGCATCGTGTTCTTGCCAAACTGGTCCATGACCACATTGACGAGGTCCCTGTGGAAGCGAAGCTTGACCTCCACCGGATCACCGGCAAACATCCGAAATCGCCGGGAGGCGTATTCATACAGATTTTTTCCCATAAGCTCCGGGCAGGGGACCCGCGGGGTATCCAGAAGCTGAATATCTGCCATTCGGTCTACCCGGTAGCTGGTAACCCCGTGGCGGGGGGAGTGGGCCAACAGGTAGCAGTTTTCATTGTCCTGGCACAGACCGTAGGGGCTGGCAATATATTCCCGGTTTCGGTAAACCCGCCGCCCGTCGATTCCCCAATTAAAGTAGCGGAAGGAGATTTGCCGATTTTGGGCGATGGCTTCTCCAATGGCATCCACGCTGTAGTAGATGGATTCATTCATGCTTTTTACATGGCCGCTGACCCAGATATCCCGGCGCATGGCCCGTGCATCCTCTTCGTTGCACAGGGTACAGAGCTTTTCGATGAGCTCCCGGGATTTCTTTTCCGTCAAAAATCGGCTGGACTGAACGGCGTTGATGAGCAGCCTGATTTCCGGAATTTCAAAATTGCGCATTCCGATGTACCAGCCCCCCTTCCGGCCCGGGCGGCTGAGAATATCAACCCCAAAATCCTTTAAGGCGGCAACATCACTGTAGATGGATTTCCGTTCGGCGGAAATGCCGTGGGTCTGCAGCATGGAAATCAGCTCTCCGGCGGTAACGGGGCTAATATCCGTGGCGTTTTTTTGCAGATAGTCCAGAATGTACAGTATTTTCAGCTTTTGATTGTCCGATTTTGGCATGGCTCGCACCCCCTATAGGCCCAGTATAGCACAGTTTTGCCTGCCGGAAAAGGTAAAATTGATTTTTCCCGGGAAATGTGCTAAAATACCGAAAAAAACAGGGAGGAACCCTTATGTACCTGGGTTGTCACTTGTCCGCATCCAAAGGCTTTTCTGCGATGGTCCGCCAGGCGGAAGCGCTGGGGGCAGATACCTTTGCCTTTTTTACCCGCAATCCCCGGGGAAGCCGCTCCAAGGCAGAGGACCCCAAGGATGCCGAAAGGGCAGAGCTACTTTTAAAAGAAGGAAAATTTGGCCCATTGGTTGCCCACGGGGCCTATACCATGAACCTATGCACCAAGGAGACCCGGGACCGGGAGTTTGCGGCCTCCGTCCTGGCGGATGACCTGCGCCGGATGGCGGCACTGCCGGGGAATTTTTACAATTTTCATCCCGGCAGTCATGTGGGCCGGGGCGTAGAGCAGGGGATGGAAGACATTGCCGCTGCTCTGAAAGCTGCCATGGAGCCCAACTATCCCGTGACGGTCCTGTTGGAAACCATGGCCGGGAAGGGTAGCGAGGTCGGCAGCCGATTTGAAGAACTAAAGGCGATTATCGACGCGGTGGGGAGAAGTGATCTGGGGGTCTGCCTGGATACCTGCCATGTGTATGACGGGGGCTACGACATTGTAAACGATCTGGATGGGGTATTGACGGAATTTGACCGGGTGATCGGTCTGGACCGGCTGAAGGCCCTCCATTTGAATGATTCAAAGAACCCGTTTGCCAGCCATAAGGACCGCCACGAGAAAATCGGGGAGGGAAGCCTGGGAATAGAGACCTTCCGGAAGATTGTCCACCATCCGCTGCTGGCAGAGAAGCCTATGATTCTGGAGACTCCCAATGAGCTGGAAGGGTATGCAAAGGAAATCGCCCTTTTACGGAGCCTGTAGGCCTTCTTCAAAGAAAATTCATTTGACAATTCCTGCAAACTGTGTTACTTACAACCTATCCTCCAAATGGGAAGGACGAAACAAATGACATCCTTACAACAGATTCTGGACCTTATCAGTCAGTCCAGAGATAGCTATGCCGATGTGTTTACGGCGGTTTCCCGCTACATCGTTCCGGCGCTGGCAGCCTGGCTGCTGCTGCATTGTGCCCGGCCGCTGATCTCCTTCCGGCGGGAGCCGGAAATATGGGCCTGGCTCAAGTTTTCCGACGGCAGCCAAGTGGCGGTGACCCACTGGGAAAATGTCATCGGCCGCAGCAAGGGCAGCGATATTACGGTGTCCCTGTCTACGGTTTCCAGAAACCATGCGGTTCTGACCCGATATGACGACGGCAGCTGGACCATTACCGATGCCAGCTCCAAAACCGGTACCTGGGTCAACGGGGAAAAAATCAAAATCTGCGCCATTCATCCGGGGGACAAGATTTCCATTGGCGGCGTGGAAATGGAGCTGCAGCCGATTACCAAGCGGCAGGAGACGCTGCAGTCCCAGCTTCGCACCCGGGGCTCCGGGCCCTTCAGCAGCATCCTGGGGCTGGTGCTTCTGACGCTTTTACAGGCGGCTATGCTCATGGGTTTTCTGCTCTCCGGCAAGACGGAGGAGTACCCGGGCTATATTCTGGGCTTCTGCGGGGTGGCCATCTGCCAGTGGGGGCTGTTCCTGTTCTATTGTACCATTCACAGGAGCTCTTTTGAAGTGGAGACCCTGGCCTTCTTTCTGTGCACCTTGGGCATGGCGGCCATTGCTACGGTAAAGCCGGGGGAAGTACTAAAGCAGACGGCGGCGATGCTGCTGGGCGTGCTGACCTTTCTCCTTATCGGCTGGTCTTTGCGGGACTTAGAGCGGGCCAAGCGGTGCCGGTATCTGGCAGTGCTGCTGGGCGTTGGCTTTCTGGTCATCACGCTGCTTTTCGGTAAGGAATACTATGGTGCCAAAAACTGGCTGGTGATCGGCGGGCTGTCCCTGCAGCCATCGGAACTGAGTAAGGTCTGCTTTGTGTATGCCGGTGCGTCTACCATGGACCGGATCATGAACAAGCGGAACCTGATTTTATTTATTGCCTATTCCGTGGTAATCTGCGGACTGCTGGCGCTCATGAACGACTTTGGCACGGCGATGATCTTTTTCTGCGCTTTTCTGATTATTGCCTATCTTCGTTCCGGCAGCGTGGGCACCATTGCCCTTGCCTGTACGGCTCTTGGCTTTGCCGGGGTGCTGGCCATCCGT
This sequence comes from uncultured Oscillospiraceae bacterium, assembly GCA_934565415.1. Classification (GTDB taxonomy): domain Bacteria; phylum Bacillota; class Clostridia; order Oscillospirales; family Oscillospiraceae; genus Faecousia. The sequence continues at coordinate 26,497 of CAKTHQ010000025.1, read as the reverse complement.
ATTGCCCCCCACGCCCTGAATCGGTTTGCCACCTGGCGGCACATTTGGGAGAATCCCTTTACCTCCGGCTATCAGCAGACCCAGGCCATCATGTGTATCGCCTCCGGCGGCCTCTTTGGCTTAGGGGCAGGGAAGGGGTACCTGCAAAAGGTGTTTGCCGCGGATTCCGATATTGTGTTTGCTACCATTTCCGAGGAATGGGGCCTGATTCTGGCATTGCTGGCCGTATTGGCGGTGGCGGCTCTGGGGCTCTTTGCCATCCGGACCTCCCGGGTTTCCCGCAGCAGCTTTTACTGCATCGGAGGCTGTACCGCAGCGGGGATTTTGCTGATCCAGGCAGCGCTGAACTGCCTGGGTACCGTGGATATTCTGCCCTTTACCGGCGTGACGTTCCCATTCCTTTCCAACGGCGGCACCAGCATGATCGGCGCCTGGGGGCTGCTGGCCTTTGTCAAGGCGGCAGATACCCGGCAGAACGCCAGCTTTGCCGTCCGCTATTCCAAGTAGGAGTAAATTATGAATCGAGTAACCAAAAGAAGCTGGCTCATGGGTGCCTTTGTCCTTCTGCTTCTGGGAGGCATGGGCTTCTTTGTGCTGGAATATGTGTTTCAGGCAGATACCTGGGTGGTATCCACCGGCTCGCCCCATGTGTATAAGGGCAGCAACCTGGGCAACGGTACCGTGGTAGACCGGGACGGGGTGGTGCTATTGGACATTGACGAGGAGCGAGCCTATTCCGACAACGCCCAGACCCGGGCCTCCACCCTCCATTGGCTGGGAGACCGGTCCGGCAGCATCCAGGCCAAGGCCGTAGGCAACTACGCCGCCATTATGGCAGGCTACGATAAGGTAAACGGCCTGTACGATTTTGCGGGCACCGGCGGCGTAGAGCATCTGACGCTTTCGGCTCCCATCCAAAATGCTGCCCTGTCCGCGCTGGATGGGCGAAAGGGCACTGTTGGCATTTATAACTACAAAACAGGCGAAATCCTCTGCGCGGTAACCTCCCCAACCTACGACCCGGACAATGTACCGGATCTGACGGGGGAAAGCTACGAGGGCGTGTATCTGAACCGCTTTTTGCAGTCCAGCTATGTACCCGGCTCCATTTTTAAAATTGTCACCACGGCGGCGGCTTTGGAATGCGTGCCGGATATCGAAAGCCGGACCTTTACCTGCACCGGTGCTTACGAGTACAGTGACGATGTGGCGGTGACCTGCGAGACGGCCCATGGCACTTTGGATTTGAAAGGTGCTCTGGCCCATTCCTGCAACTGTGCCTTTGCCCAGATTGCCAAAATCGTTGGCAGGAAAAACATGGAAAAGTATGTGGAAAAGTTCGGGGTGGTCAAGCCTGTCTCCTTTGACGGCGTTACCAGCGCCAAGGGCAACTACGATATTTCCAATACCGGGGGCGCCTCCTTTGCCTGGAGCTGCATTGGCCAGCATACGGACCTGATCAACCCCGCCCGGTTTATGACCTTCATGGGCACCATTGCCTCCGGCGGCCGGGGGGTAGAGCCGTTCTTAGTTTCCGGCATTACCAGAGGGGAAGAGAACGTATACGAAGCTTCTCCCGTAAAAACAGAGCGGATCATGAAGGAGAGTACCGCCCAGAAGCTCCAGGAGTATCTGCGGAACGATGTACGCATCATCTACGGCGACGGCAATTTCCCGGGCCTTTCCGTCTGTGCCAAGTCCGGCACCAGCCAGCTGGGCGGCGGCAAGCGGTCCAACGCCATGTTTACGGGGTTTGTCATGGACGAGGAATATCCCCTGGCCTTTATCGTGGTAGTGGAAAACGGCGGTTACGGTGCCTCCGCCTGCGTACCGGTAATCTCCCAGGTGCTCAGGACCTGCAAGGCGGTTTTGGGCGGACAGTGACATATTAGAAACATAAAAAGGATGCGCTGCGACTGGGCAGTGCATCCTTTTAACGTTGGTACTTTCTCCGCCGCAGCGATTTCTCATGGCGGCAAGCCATATTTCTTACCGCACAGGCGGTATTTCACCTGTCCGAAGGACGTATTTCACGCTTCCTACTTTCCCCAGTGGTTCATGGCCATGGTGGCAAGGACCAGAATGCCGATAACGGCGAAGACACCAACCATCCCCTTTGCCAGCATAGGCAGGGTCACGGATAGACTTTCCAGCATATCTTCACCCCCCTTACCGGCCCATCAGGCTCAGAATCAGGCCCCCGGCTACCACCGAGGCAATCTGGCCGGAGACATTGACGCTGACGGAGTACATGAGCAGGAAATTCTGATTGTCCTCCTTCAGCCCCATCTGGTTTACCACCCGGCCGCTCATGGGGAAGGCGGAGATCCCGGCGGCGCCGATCATGGGGTTGATCTTCTTTCCCTCCGGCAGGAAAAGATTCAATAGCTTTGCAAAGAGTACCCCGCCAACGGTGTCGCCTACAAAGGCCACCAGGCCCAGGGCCAGAATCAAAAGGGTATCCGGCTGAACGAACTGCTCCGCCGTCATCTGGCAGGCGACGGTCAGGCCTAAGATGATGGTAATGAGGTTCGCCAGTACGTTCTGGGCGGTTTCCGACAGGGAGGCCAGCACCCCGCATTCCCGCAGGAGGTTGCCGAACATCAAAAAGCCCACCAGGGCCACACTGCTGGGAGCCACCAGGCCGGAGACGATGGTTACCAGAATCGGGAAGAGGATCCGGGTCCGTTTGGTAACATTCCCCTTTTGATAGGGCATCCGGATCAGCCGTTCCTTTTTTGTGGTGCACAGCCGGATCACCGGGGGCTGGACAATGGGCACCAGGGCCATGTAGCTGTAAGCGGCCACCATAATGGCCCCTAAGTATTTGGAGCCTAGGGTGTTGGCTACAAAAATGGCGGTAGGACCGTCGGCGGCACCAATGACGGCAATGGAGGCGGCATCCTTCAAGTCAAAGAAAAGGCCGGCCAGGCACAGGGTCAAAAAGATGCCAAATTGGGCTGCCGCCCCAAAGAGCATCAGCCAGGGCTTTTCCAACAGGGGCCCAAAATCGATCATGGCTCCGATGCCGATGAACAGCAGCAGCGGGAACAATTCGTTCGAAAAACCCGCTGCGAACAAGGCATTTAGGGGCCCCACAATATCTCCTTGGGTTACAGCCCCGGATAGGGGGAGATTCACCAGAATGGCCCCGAAACCCATGGGGAGCAGCAGGCTGGGCTCCATCTTTTTGGCAATGGCCAGGTAGATGAGAAGACCGCCGATTCCCCACATGACCACCATTTTCCAGGTGAGAAGGGAGAGGTTTGCAAATAGATTCATACGTTTTCCTCCGGTTCCACTGGGTAAAGAAAAAGACCTTTACCACAGCAAAAATTACTGTGATAAAAGTCTCAAGCTGAAAGCATACCCCCGGGCGTGAAGCCGTGATGACGAGGCTATGCGGTATGAAACCATACCCTTTACTCCCTTTTATCATAGAGACAGTATATGCGTGAAAATAAAAAATGTCAAGAGGAAATCGGGAAATTAACGCTTCGAAATTTTGAAAATCAGCCAAAGCGTGAAGCAGGAATAGCCGGTTAAAACAATCAGCAGCAGGCCCGCTTTGATTGGTGCGGACATGGCAAGCCCCAGCCCTTCCAGCCGGGGGACAATTTGGGTATCCAGCAGTCGGATCACGAAGGCGTGGTTGCAATATACCGCCAAAGAGAGCTTCCCGGCATGACGGAAGCATTTCCGGTCCAGGAGCCTGCACAGCAGACTGTCCTCTTCCAGGCAGCTCAGAAGCCAGAGAGGGGTGGTCATCAAAAAGATGTTGTGGTAGTCCTTATAAAGAAACAGGCACACAAGGCTCAAAAGGCCGGCAAGAGAAAAGCTTTTTTTGTGCGTACGGAGGGAAGCATACACAGCCGTTGTGGAAAAATAGTAGGTCAGTGCGCCGATGCATAGAGGGGAGAAGGCCCGAAGCAGGGGAACATAAAAGGGCCCCCAGTTTTCCCACAGATCCACCCCGGACCAGAGAAGGCTTTGGATCATCAGAATGGCCGCCGGGAACAGGATCCTCCGGGAGAGAGGCTCATTTTCCCGCAGCAGGGCATATACAAAGTATCCAGCAATCAACAGGGCGGACAGCTGCCACAGGGGATAATTGACGCTGTCGTGAAAAAACTGGCTGCTCTGCAATAGAAGCAGGTCCGGGATCTGATTGTAGACGGTCCGAAGCAGCTGCCATAGGCCGTTCAGGGAAAAACTCTGCGCAAGCCCTACCGCATCCCGGGCAAAGGTGTACAGGAAAAAGACGGCACAGGAGAAAAAGTACATGGGATAAATTTTCTTAGCATGGTCCAGGGTATAGTCCCAGGCGGTATAGGCATCCGCCTGCCGTTTATAAAAGGTTCTGGCCAGGAAAAAGCCGGAGAGGATGAAAAACACCTGTACCGTTACGGTAGGCCCTGGCGGGATGGGGAGGCCATAGTGAAAAAAGGCGATGACAAAGCTCAATACCAGCTTGATGGCATCCAGAGCGTAGCTTCTGCGGTGCTCCATAATCAGAACTCCTGTAAAATCTCAATGATCTGGGTTTCGTAATCCCCTTCAAAGTCTTCGCTGCGGCCAGCGGTACGAACGTTGCTTTCCGCTCCCCGTTCCGGTGCCGGATATTCCCAGATGTGGTAGCTCAGCCCACGGTGGTTAAAGGTGATGCTGCCGCAGTCGTTATCTTCTACATAGGTAAAGGGCATATTTTTTTGCCGCATATAGTCCTGAATGGCGGTCAGACGCATAAGGCGGTCCTCCTGTGGTGGAATTTTCATTTCTATCCATTATACCTGCCGGAAAGACAAAAGGCAACGGCTAATTTTGATTCAGCAGCCCCAGAAAATAGGTGCTGCAAAAGAAGAGAATCCCAAAAGCGGTTCCGGCACAGATGGGGTTTGGCACAAATAGGGAACACCCCAGAGAAAAGGCGGTGCACAGAAGCCCGCCCATAGGGAAGGAGAAACGTATTTTTTCCCCGGTAATGCGCAGCAGATGCCGGAGACTCAGATAAAAATTCAGGGCATGGGTCAGGAAAAAGCTGATAAAATACCCGTTTATCCCCCAGACGGGCAGGAGAAAATACAGGCAGATAATGTCCAAAATGTTGGTGAAGATGTTAAACCGTACTGCCATATGCTGCTGGCCCAGGCCCTTGGTCATGGCATCGGTAATGGCATCACAGTAGAGCATAGGGGCCAAGGGGGCAAACAGCTTCAGCAGGGTACCGGATTCCGGGCTGCTGTAGAGCCTTTGGCACAGCCCATCGGCCCATAAAAACAGCAGCCCACCCAGGAGGAGTCCGTATAACAGAGAAGCGCGCAGGCTTTTTTGGAGCAGATGCGCAATGCGTTTATCCTTCCCGGCGCAGCGGCATCGGGCCAGCTCCGGAATCAACAGCTCGGACAGGCCGAAAAGCAGGCAGGCGGGGAACATGAGCACCGGGAAGACCATACCGGAGATGCGCCCAAAGGCGGCCAGGGGATCCGCGACTGCCAGGGATAGCCGCTTGGGTACCAGCAGATTTTCCAGGGTGCTCAGCCCACCCTTGCAGCTGTCCGCAACGGCTAAGGGAAGGGCGGAGCGAAGAATACGGCCTGCCACGGGAATCCGCTCTCCCCGGAGCTGCCTTTGTCGGCTGAAAAGAAGCAGCACGGAAAAGGTCAGAAGGTTTCCCATCGCGTTTCCAAGAATGACACTGCGGCAGGCTTTTCCCGGATCCGTGCCGGCCCAAAGGGTCAGTGCGAAAAGAGTTACCAGCATGGAAAAAAGCTGCTCCGCAATTTCCGTAGCCGCCAGAGCTCCAATACGGTTACAGCCGGTATAGAAGCCGGTCAGTACGGCGCAGAGGCTGGTAATGGGAAGAAAGCAGGAATAGAGCCGCAGAGAATCGGCAACGCCCCCGTTTCCAATCCAGTTTTCCGCAATGTAGGGGCTAAAAAACCACAAAAAAGCGCCTACGGTCAGGGAGCATACCAGGCTGTAGCCCAGGCAGCCGGAAAGGACCCAGGGCAGGCCCCCTTTTTTGTTTCGGCCCAGTTCTTCGGCAGTCAGGTACATGGCAGCGGTGCGGATGCCGCCGATGCCCGCAATGGTGGCAAGACCTCCTACAGAAAGAGTCAGCTGCAAAAGGCCAATCCCCTGGGCGCCGATGCGCCGGGAAAGATAGGCGCCAAAGCCGGTGCCAACCAGCCGCAGCAGCAGATTCACAACCGTCAGCAGCAGAGCCCGAAAAAGAAGCGGGACAGGTCGCTTCACAAAAATCACCCCTTGTCCAGCCTATGCGGACAAGGGGTGGGGTAGAAATGGAATCTTACTCTTTTTGGCCGTTCATCTCCGGGCAGAAGAGGCCTAAGGGGCATTCACCGCATTTGGGGTTCCGGGCGGTACAGATTTCCCGGCCGAAGAGCACCAGCCGGTGGCAGAAGTCGCTGCTTTTTTCCGGCGGCAAAATGGCCCGGAGCTGCTGCTCTACCTTCTCCGGCTCTTTGCCATGGCTTAAGCCTAACCGGCCGCAGATGCGGATACAGTGGGTATCGCATACCACGCTGCCGGGGACGCCGTAAATATCCCCCAGCAGCAGATTGGCGGTTTTCCGCCCCACGCCGGGGAGCTTCAGAAGCTCCTCCATGGTGCCGGGGACCTTGCCGCCGTAGTCCTTGAGAAGCATCTGGCAGGCCAGCACAATGTCCCGGGCCTTGTGCTTGTAGAAACCGCAGGAGCGTACAAGCCGCTCCACATCCTCAATGGGTGCGGCGGCTATGGCTTCCAGGGTGGGGTAAGCGGCAAACAGCTCCGGAGTTACCAGATTCACCCGGGCATCGGTACATTGGGCCGACAGCCGCACGGCAATCATCAGTTCATAGTCTTTGCTGTAGTGCAAAGCACACATGGACTGGGGATATCTATCCTCCAGAACCTTGATAATGTCGTCTGAATGTGTATTCATATCTATCGCCTTTTTATTTTCAGCATATCATAATTTTTGTATCTTTTCAACCGGAAGCTGTAAAAAGAAATTTGCATGAATCAGCCTGTCAACGGAATTGCAGCCCAGACAACCGTCCCGGAAAGATAAAAAACAGTTGACAAAACCCCTATACCCTATACCTGTGTAAAAATATACGTGAAATAGTCTGCTTCCTGTTTTTTGGGGTGATTTTCTCGGAAAATGAATATGAAACGGCACCAAACTGTCTAAGAGTGTGATTCGTTAGACAGTCTGGCGCACGCTGGTGTGGCAATCCCCCGGATATTCGAACATCTTGGTAGTAAAACCAGGCCGTTTCCATTCAACCGGGGGGCTGCGAACCAGTGACATCGGTCACTGGTTCGCAGCGATATGTTTTTCTAACAGCTCTTTCCTTTTTTAAGAACCGCTACAAAAATATCGAATTGTCACATTTCACATGGTTTTTGGGGATTCTATCGGAATTTCGGTGCTTCTGCTTCCTTGACGGAAAAGGGGGAATTGTGGTATAATCCTTTTGTCAATACGAACCCTTATGACTGACGGATTAGTGGAGCACCACATGGAGTAAGGGTAAATTTTTTGCCGACCGTCTGGGCTTGCTTGCGTTCCTTTTCAGGAGGGTGAGTAGGCCCTTTGCGCTTTTTAGGAGGTAAAAATTCATGAAAAAAGTTGGAATCATCATGGGAAGCGACAGTGACCTTCCGATTTTGCGGAAGAGTATGGACACCCTGAAGGAGCTGGAAATCCCCTTTGAGTGCCACATTTTCTCCGCCCATCGCACTCCGGAGGAGGCCCGGCAGTTCGCATTGTCCGCCCGGGAGGCAGGCTTCGGCGCCCTCATTGCCGCGGCGGGAATGGCGGCCCACCTGGCCGGGGCCATCGCTGCCAATACCACCCTTCCCGTCATCGGCATTCCCTGTAAGGGCCCGGTTCTCGACGGTGTGGACGCTCTCCTTTCTACGGTGCAGATGCCTTCCGGTATCCCCGTTGCTACGGTGGCGATCAACGGCGGCGTGAACGCGGCGCTGCTGGCGGCGCAAATTCTGGCAGTCTCCGATGAGACGCTGGCCAAGAAGCTGGACGACAAGCGGGCAGCGGACAAGGCAAAGGTCCTGCAGAAGGACGAGGCGCTGCAAAAAGAAATCAACGGTTAAACATCAGGAGGCAATTACTATGGGTGGATTCTTTGGCGCGGTCTCTCACCGGGACTGCATTCTCGATGTGTTTTTCGGTACGGATTATCATTCCCACCTGGGCACCCGCCGGGGCGGCATGGCAGCCTACGATCAGAAGGCCGGCCTGCAGCGGGAGATCCATAATATCGAAAATTCTCCCTTCCGTACCAAGTTCGAGGGGATTTTGGGAGAGATGAAGGGCTGCTCTGCCATCGGCTGTATTTCCGATACCGATCCCCAGCCCCTGCTCATCCGGTCTGTGCTGGGCACCTACGCCATCTGCACCATCGGCATTATCAATAACGCGGAGGCTCTTCTCCGGCAATACCTGTCCTTCAGCGGCGGCCATTTTGAGGCCATGAGCGGCGGAAAAATCAATTCCAACGAACTGATCTCCGCCCTTATCGACCAGAAAAGTACCTTCGCGGAGGGCATTCGTTTTGCCCAGGATATGATCGAGGGTACCGCTTCCATTCTGATTTTGAAGGACGACGGTCACCTGATTGCCGCCCGGGACAAGCTGGGAAGGCTCCCCATCATCCTGGAAAAAAACGAGGACGGCTACTGCGTCACCTTTGAAGATTACGCCGGTGAAAAGCTGGGCTATGAATACTATCGGGAGCTGGGCCCCGGGGAAGTGGTGGAGCTGACTGCCGACGGAGAGACCGTGCTGGCCCCACCCCGGGAGAAGAAAAAGATCTGTGCCTTCCTCTGGTCCTACTATGGCTACCCCACTTCCTGCTACGAGGGCAAGAATGTGGAGGTTATGCGCTACCGCAACGGCCGGATTATGGCCAAGGCGGACCGGGGAAACGGCATTGCCCAGGACATCGACTATGTGGGCGGCGTTCCCGATTCCGGTACCCCCCACGCCATTGGCTATGCCAACGAAAGCGGGGTCCCCTTTGCCCGGCCTTTTATCAAATACACCCCCACCTGGCCCCGGAGCTTTATGCCCTCTAACCAGTCCGAGCGGAACATGGTGGCCAAGATGAAGCAGATCCCGGTGGACGAGCTGATCCGGGACAAGAAGCTGCTGTTTGTGGACGACTCCATCGTCCGGGGCACCCAACTGCGGGAGACCGTGGATTTCCTCTATGAGCACGGAGCCAAGGATGTGCATATCCGGTCTGCCTGCCCGCCCATCCTGTACGCCTGCAAGTACCTGAACTTCTCCCGGTCCAATTCCGAAAATGAGCTGATTGCCCGTTCTACCATCCTGGAATTGGAAGGAGAGGAGGGCTTCAACCACCTGGATGAATACATGGACGGTACCACCGAGCGGGGCAAAAAGCTCCGGGAGACCATCTGCAAGAACCTGCATTTCTCCAGCCTGGAATACCAGACTCTGGAGGGCATTCTGGAGGCCATCGGCCTGCCGGAGTGCGATGTATGCACCTACTGCTGGAACGGCAAGGAATAAAGAACCCCACCACGACGAACAAAAAGGAGATTACTTATGGATCACAAGAATTCTCAGTCTGCCAGCTATGCCGCTGCCGGTGTGGACATTACCGCCGGGTACAAGTCCGTGGAACTCATGAAAAAGCACATCGCCCGCACCCGGAACGAAGGGTGCCTGGATGATGTGGGCGGCTTTGGCGGCTGCTTCGGCCTGCCCATCGCCGGGATGGAGGAGCCGGTACTGGTTTCCGGCACCGACGGCGTAGGCACCAAGCTGCGGATTGCCCAGCTTTTGGATAAGCACGACACCATCGGCATCGACTGCGTGGCCATGTGCGTCAACGATGTGATCTGCTGCGGCGCCAAGCCTCTGTTCTTCCTGGATTACATCGCCTGCGGCAAGAACGTGCCGGAGCGGATTGCGGAAGTCGTAGGCGGCGTGGCCGAGGGCTGCGTCCAGGCTGGCTCTGCCCTGATTGGCGGCGAGACCGCCGAGCATCCCGGCATGATGCCGGTGGACGACTACGATCTGGCCGGGTTCAGCGTGGGCATTGTGGATAAGAAGAAGATCATCGATAACAGCCGGATGAAGGCGGGAGATGCGGTGATTGCCCTGGCCTCCTCCGGTGTCCATTCCAACGGCTTCAGCCTGGTACGGAAGGTATTTGATGTAGAAAACAATCCTTCCCTGAAGGAGCCCTGCCAGGCCTTGGGGGGGAACTCCGTTCTGGAGACCCTGTTGACCCCCACCCGCATCTATGTAAAGCCCATTCTGGCCCTGCTTTCCAAGGTGGATGTAAAGGGCATCAGCCACATTACCGGCGGCGGCTTCTACGAGAATATCCCCCGCAGCATTCCCGACGGCCTGTGTGCCAGGATTAAAAAGAGCGATGTAAGGGTGCTGCCCATTTTCGACCTCATTGCCAAAACCGGCAATATCCCGGAACGGGATATGTTCAATACCTTCAATATGGGCGTTGGCATGAGCGTGGTGGTCCCTGCCGACCAGGTGGATACCGCCCTGGAAATTCTGAATGGCCAGGGAGAGACTGCCTATGTCATTGGTGAGATCGTTGCGAATGAGGAAAAGGTGATCCTGGAATGAAAACCAAAATTGCGGTTCTGGTTTCCGGCGGCGGCACCAACCTGCAGGCGCTCATGGATGCCCAAAGCAGGGGAGAGCTTTGCAGCGGAGAAATTGCCTTGGTGGTTTCCAACAACCGGAACGCCTACGCTCTGGAACGGGCTCAAAAGGCCGGAATCCCCACGGAAACGCTCCTAAAAAAAGACCTGGGCGGCCAGGCAGGCTTTGAAAAGGCCCTGTCGGAGACCCTGGAACGCTACGGCATCCAGGTGATTATCCTTGCAGGCTTTATGAGCATTCTGTCCGGCAGCTTTACGGCAAAATATCCCAAGCGGATTTTAAATGTCCATCCGTCCCTGATCCCCTCCTTCTGCGGAGAGGGCTTCTACGGCCTGCGGGTCCATGAGGCGGCGCTCCAAAAGGGCGTGAAGGTCACCGGGGCCACAGTACATTTTGTCAATGAAATTCCTGACGGGGGAGAGATTATCGCCCAAAAGGCAGTAGACATTCTGCCCGGGGACACGCCGGAAATCTTACAGCGCCGGGTTATGGAGCAGGCGGAATGGATCCTGCTCCCCCGGGCGGCAGAACAGGTTTGTGCGGCTATTCAGAACGAACAGGGGGAATAAGGGCTATGAACGTATACGAAGTATCCAATATGGAGGAAAAGCTGTCCTCCAACCGTTACCCCGGCCGGGGCATTGTGTTGGGGCTGACCCCGGACGGAAAGCAGTCCGTTGCCGCCTATTTTATCATGGGCCGCAGCATCAACAGCCGGAACCGGATTTTTGCTCTGGAGCCCGACGGCATCCGGACGGAGGCCTACGACCCCAGCAAAATGGAGGACCCCAGCCTGATTATTTATCACCCCGTCCGCCAGCTGGGCAGGGCCCTGATTGTCACCAACGGAGACCAGACCGATACCATCCGGGAGTTCCTGGAAAAGGGAAAGACCATGGAGCAGGCCCTGGGGACCCGGAAATTTGAGCATGACGGCCCCAACTGGACCCCCCGCATTTCCGGCCTCCTGAGCCCTGACGGCAGCTACAAAATGTCCATTCTGAAGGCCGCCGACCCGGAAGGGAAGGGCTGCAACCGGTACACCTACGACTATGACCCCATCCCCGGTCTGGGCCACTTCCTGCATACCTATGTGCGCGACGGAAACCCGGTAATCCCCACCTTTCAGGGGGAGCCGGAGCGGGTGGAGATCCCGCAGGATATGGATGCCTTTGTGGAAACCCTGTGGAAAAATCTGAACGAGGACAATAAAATTTCTCTCTTCGTCCGCTATACCGATCTGGCCACGGGGGAGTACCGTCAGAAGGTCATCAACCGCTACGAATAAGGAGGAGAACCATGAAAGAATTCGCTCTGAAATACGGCTGCAACCCCAACCAGAAGCCGGCTTCCATCTACATGGCCGACGGCTCGGACCTGCCCATTACCGTCCTGAACGGCCGTCCGGGGTACATCAATTTTTTGGATGCCCTGAATTCCTGGCAGTTGGTCAAGGAGCTGAAGGCCGCCACCGGAAAGTGCGCCGTTACCTCCTTTAAGCACGTTTCCCCCACCTCTGCCGCCGTGGGCAAGATCCTTCCGGAACCCCTGAAAAAGGCCTGCTTTGTAGACGATATTGAAGGCCTGGACGAATCCCCCCTGGCCTGCGCCTATGCCCGGGCCCGGGGCACCGACCGGATGTGCTCCTTTGGCGACTGGGTGGCCCTGTCCGATGTGTGCGACACACTGACGGCCAAACTCATTGCCCGGGAGGTCTCCGACGGCGTCATTGCCCCCGGCTATACGGAAGAGGCCTTGGAAATTCTCAAGACCAAGCGCAAGGGCAACTACAATGTGGTGGCCATCGACGAAAACTATGTGCCTGCCCCCCAGGAAACCAAGATGGTTTACGGCGTTACCTTCCAGCAGGGCCGGAACAATTTTAAAATCGACGGGGAGCTCCTGAACAACATCGTAACGGAAAATAAGAACCTGCCGGACAGCGCCAAGGAGGACCTGATCGTTTCCCTCATCACCCTCAAATACACCCAGTCCAACTCCGTTTGCTTTGCCTATGACGGCCAGGCCATTGGTGTGGGTGCCGGGCAGCAATCCCGGATTCACTGCACCCGCCTGGCAGGCTCCAAGGCCGATACCTGGTTCCTGCGGCAGCATCCCAAAACCCTGGCCCTGCCCTTCCGGGAGGACCTGGGCAGACCCGGCCGGGACAATGTGATTGACGGCTACATCAACGGCAACGAAGAGGATGTGTGCGCCGATGGCATCTGGCAGAACTACTTTACGGAAAGGCCCCAGCGCCTCACCGAGGAGGATAAGCGGGCTTATCTGGGAGCCATCCGGGGCGTGTCCCTGGGCTCCGATGCTTTCTTCCCCTTTGCGGATAACATTAAGCGGGCCTATGCTTCCGGTGTCAGCTACATTGCTCAGCCCGGCGGTTCCATTCGGGATGACCTGGTGATTGAAGAATGCAACAAAGATGGCATCGTCATGGCCTTCACCGGTATGCGGCTGTTCCATCACTAATAGATGTCATTGCGAGGCAGTGCGCACACTGCCGTGGTGAAATGCCCGGAGGGTGCAATCCCCCGGATGAATGGGTGGGTTAGTTATTATGTGTGCGGATTTACAGCGACGGAAAGGTTGATCTAACATGAAAATTCTGGTAGTTGGCGGAGGCGGGCGGGAGCACGCCATTATTAAGAAGCTGAAAGAAAATAAGTCCGTAGAAAAGATCTATGCCCTCCCCGGCAACGGCGGCATGGCGGAGGATGCGGAGTGCATCCCCATCGGGGCTACGGACATTGAGAAGATCGTAGAGTTTGCGGTGCTGAACCATGTGGACTATGCCGTGGTGGCCCCGGACGATCCTTTGGTGCTGGGTGCCGTGGATGCCCTGAACGAAAAGGGCATTCCCTGCTTCGGCCCCAAGGCCAACGCCGCCATCATTGAGGGCAGCAAGGTCTTCTCCAAGAATCTGATGAAGAAGTACGGCATTCCCACTGCGGAATACGAAGTATTCAATAACATGGATTCTGCTCTGAAGTATTTGGAGACTGCCCCCATCCCTACGGTCATCAAGGCCGATGGGCTGGCCCTGGGCAAGGGCGTGATCATTGCCCAGACCCGGGAAGAGGCCATGGAGGCCGTCAAATCCATGATGGCCGATAAGGTCTTCGGCAAGAGCGGCGAGCACATCGTCATCGAAGAGTTTCTGACTGGGCCCGAGGTCAGCGTCCTTAGCTTTACCGACGGAAAGACCGTAAAGCCCATGGTCTCCTCCATGGACCACAAGCGGGCAGGGGATCATGACACCGGCCTTAATACCGGCGGCATGGGCACCGTGGCTCCCAACCCCTATTACACTCCGGAAATCGCCAAAGAGTGCATGGAAAAGATTTTCCTGCCCACTATAAATGCCATGAATGCCGAGGGCCGGACCTTTTCCGGCTGCCTGTACTTTGGCCTGATGCTGACCCCCAAGGGCCCCAAGGTCATTGAGTACAACTGTCGCTTCGGCGACCCGGAGACCCAGGTGGTTCTGCCGCTGCTGGAAAGCGACCTGCTGACCGTTATGCAGGCCACCACCAACGGGACTTTGGCCGAGACGGAGGTCAAATTCTCCGAGAAAAACGCCTGCTGCGTGATTCTGGCTTCCAAGGGCTACCCGGTGTCCTACAAGAAGGGCTACCCCATCACCATGACCCAGGAAGCCAGGGCCCATACCTTCGTAGCCGGTGCCAAGCTGAATGAGGACGGCAAGCTGGTCACCTCCGGCGGCCGGGTCACCGGTACCACTGCCGTGGCGGATACCCTGGAAGAGGCCATCCGGGAGGCCTACCGGCTGTCTGACGGTGTTCAGTTTGAAAATTCTTACCGTAGAAGCGACATCGGTGCCCGGGCATTGCAGGCCCTGAAATAAAAATAGGGAGGATCCCACATGGTTTATCGTGTATATGTTGAAAAAAAGGAAGGCCAGACCCACGAGGCCAATACCCTTCTGCGGGAAGTAAAGGACTTTCTGGGTATCCAGGGCCTGACTGGACTGCGGGTGCTGAACCGGTACGATGCGGAAAATATCGACAAGAGTTTGTTTGATTCCGCCGTGAATACGGTATTCTCCGAACCCCAGGTGGACAATGTCAGCTTTGAGGTTCCCCAGGGGGATGTGGTGTTCGCCGTAGAGCCTCTGCCCGGCCAGTACGACCAGCGGGCGGACTCCGCCGCCCAGTGCATCCAGATCATTTCCCAGGGCAACCGTCCCACTGTCCGCACGGCCAAGGTGTATGTGCTCTCCGGCAATGTAAGTGACGGGGATGTGGCGGCCATTAAAAAGTATGTCATCAACGCCGTGGAAAGCCGGGAGGCCTCTTTGGAAAAACCGGAGACCCTGGCCATCGACTACGCCATTCCGGAAACCGTTGCCACGGTAGAGGGCTTTATCTCCATGGACGAAAATGCCCTGGCTGCGCTTCTGGATAAGCTGGGCCTTGCCATGGATCTGGACGATCTGAAATTCCTGCAGGCCTACTTCCGGGATCAGGAGCATCGGGACCCCACCATTACGGAAATTCGGGTAGTGGATACCTACTGGTCCGATCACTGCCGCCACACCACCTTCTCTACCCATCTGGAAAACATCACCATTCACGATCCTGCGGTCCAGAAGGCCTATGAAGAATACCTGGCTGCCCGGGTGGCGGTATATGGGGAAGAAAAGGCTGCTGCCCGGCCTCAGACCCTGATGGACATCGCCACCATCGGGGCCAAATACCTTAAAAAGCAGGGCAAGCTGCCGGAGCTGGACGAAAGCGAAGAAATCAACGCCTGCTCCATCCATGTCACCGCTACGGTGAACGGCGAGGACCAGGATTGGCTCCTGATGTTCAAAAACGAGACCCACAACCATCCCACCGAAATCGAGCCCTTCGGCGGTGCGGCTACCTGTATCGGCGGCTGCATCCGGGACCCTCTGTCCGGCCGGGCCTATGTGCACCAGGCCATGCGGGTCACCGGCGCCGGTGACCCCCGGACCGCTTTGAAGGATACCATCCCCGGCAAGCTCCCCCAGCGGAAGCTGTGCCAGACCGCAGCCGCAGGTTACTCCTCTTATGGCAACCAGATCGGCCTGGCTACCGGCCATGTGGCGGAACTGTACCACGAGGGCTTTGTGGCCAAGAGATTGGAATGCGGCGCGGTGGTGGCCGCGGCTCCTGTGGGAAATGTCAGAAGAGAGTGCCCTGCCCCCGGGGATGTGGTGATCCTGCTGGGCGGCCGTACCGGCCGGGACGGCATCGGCGGCGCCACCGGTTCCTCCAAGAGCCATAATATGAAGTCCCTGACCACCATGGCCTCCGAGGTCCAGAAGGGCAACGCCCCCGAGGAGCGGAAGATCCAGCGCCTGTTCCGGGACGGAAAGGTTACCCGGCTTATCAAGCGCTGCAACGACTTTGGCGCCGGCGGCGTGTCCGTGGCTATTGGCGAGCTGGCCGACGGCCTGCGCATCGATCTGGATGCCGTGCGGAAAAAGTACGACGGCCTGGACGGTACCGAGCTGGCCATTTCCGAGTCCCAGGAGCGGATGGCAGTTGTGGTTGCCCCCGAGGATGCCGATACCTTTATCGCCGCCGCGGAAAAGGAAAATCTGGAAGCCTACCGGGTGGCCGTGGTCACCGAGGAGGCCCGGATGGTCATGAGCTGGAAGGGGCATGAGATCGCCAACCTGAGCCGGGAATTCCTGAATACCAACGGCGCCGTGAAGCACGCCCAGGTAGAGGTCCCTGTTGCCAACGAACCGGAAGCTTCCTCTGCCAGCCTGAAGGAAATGGCTGCCCAGCTGCGGTTTGCCTCCCAGAGAGGCCTGGTAGAGCGGTTTGATGCCACCATCGGCGCAGGCTCCTTGCTGATGCCCTTCGGCGGCAAAAACCAGGCTACCCCCGCCCAGGCTATGGCCGCCAAGCTGCCGGTACTGCCGGGGCAGCAGACCGATGCCGCCAGCGTCATGGCCTGGGGCTGCGATCCGGAGCTCCTCAGCGCCAACCCCTTTGAGGGGGCCAAGGCTGCCGTTATTTCCTCCATGGCCAAGATTGTGGCCGCCGGTGCAGACTATAAAAAGGCCTATCTCACCCTGCAGGAGTTCTTCGAGAAGCTGAGAAACGATCCCACCCGCTGGGGAAAGCCTTTCGAGGCCCTGCTGGGCGCCCTGGATGCCCAGCTCCACCTGGATGCCGCGGCCATTGGCGGCAAGGACTCCATGTCCGGCTCCTTCCTGGATAAGGATGTACCCCCCACGGTGATCTCCTTTGCCATTGCCCCTATGAAGGCCGGGGATGTAGTTTCCGATGAATTCAAGGAGCCCGGCCATCCCGTTTACTGCTTTGCCTCCGACGGCAGCTATGCGGACCTGAAGGCCGTCTGGGAGAAGTTCCATGAGCTGTGCCGGGCCGGGAAGGTAAAGGCCGCCTGGGCGGTGGATGCCGGCGGTGTTTCCGAGGCCGTGGTGAAGATGTCCTTCGGCAATTCCATCGGCTTCCGGGGCGAGGATACGGACTGCGGCTATGGCGACATCATCGCCGAGCTCACCGAGGACTGCAATTTCGGCAAGAAGATCGGCTATACTATGGAAGAACCTGACATCATCCTGGACGATGAAAAGGTCTCCATTGAAGAGCTCTACGATCTGAACACCGCTACCCTGGAAAAGGTCTATCCTACCAAGACCGTGGAGACCCAGGAGAAGGTACCTGCCTTTGATTACAAGGCCACTTCTTATCCTGCCCCTGCCGTAAAAGTGGGCAAGCCCAAGGTGCTGATTCCTGTGTTCCCCGGCACCAACTGCGAGTATGATTCCGCCCGGGCCATTCTGGCTGCCGGAGGGGAAGCGGACATTGCCGTCATCCGGAACCTGACCGCCGACGATGTGGCTAGGTCTGTGGAGGATGTGGCAAAGCGCATTGCCGACAGCCAGATGATCTTCATCCCCGGCGGCTTCTCCGGCGGCGACGAGCCCGACGGTTCCGCCAAGTTTATTACTGCCTTCTTCCGGAACCCCGCCATCCGGGAGCAGGTCATGAAGCTCTTAAACGACCGGGACGGCCTGATGTGCGGTATCTGCAACGGCTTCCAGGCCCTTATCAAGCTGGGACTGGTACCCTATGGCAGGATCATGGACATGGACGATACCTGCCCGACCCTGACCTTCAATACCATCGGCCGGCACCAGAGCCGCATTGTCCGCACCCGGGTGGCCTCCAATAAGTCCCCCTGGCTGGCCCTGACTCAGGTAGGCGATGTGTACAACGTGCCCATTTCCCACGGCGAGGGCAAGTTCCTGGCAAGCGAGGCCCTTGTAAAGCAGCTGGCAGAAAACGGCCAGATTGCCACCCAGTATGTAGACCTGGAAGGGAATCCCACCATGGACGCTGCCTTCAACCCCAACGGCTCCGTCTGCGCCATCGAGGGCATTACCTCTCCCGACGGCCGTGTCTTCGGCAAGATGGGCCACAGCGAGCGGATCGGCCAGAATCTCTACCGCAATGTCCCCGGAGAATACGATATCCGGATGTTCGAAGCGGCTGTGAAGTACTTTAAGTAATACAAAACCCCCTGCCTCAAACTGCGAGGCAGGGGATTTTCTATAAAATCGATATTTTGGTTGCATTTTGTCGGAAACTGTGCTACGCTGTCTTTGGTGCTACCAGTAGTACCCTGGTAGGCGGTTCCCCCTTATTTTTCGGGGGTGAAATATACTTCTTTTTTTGCCCCCGATCGAGAGAAAGGGGGTACGGGCTTATGGTTACATGGGAAGAGCTATTCCAGTTCTGCATGGTCATTGCCACTGTCATCGCCTTGGTTCGCCAAGATAACGACAACAAAAAGAAGTAACCGCCCCTCTCCCAAGGTTTCGGTTACTTCTTTCTGAAACAAGTGGGAGCCGTCTACTGGTAGCACTCCCTGTGTCTATACTATACCCCTTTTTCAGGGAAAAGTCAATGTCCCCCTCGAAAGAGGGGGATATTTTTTATTCCACCGTTACGCTCTTTGCCAGGTTCCTGGGCTTATCCACGTCCAGGCCCTTGGCCACGGATACATAATACCCCAGCAGCTGCAGGGGGATAACGGCCAGGGAGGCGGCGAAGTGGGGGTCCGTCTTGGGAATGTAGATGACGAAATCGGCGCTGTCTTCAATGCTGTAGTTGCCGTTGCAGGTCAGGGCCATCAGGTAGGCGCCCCGGCTCTTGCATTCCAGAAGGTTACTCAGGGTCTTCTCGTACAGGTTCTGCTGGGTGAGGATGCCCACCACCAGGGTATTGGGCTCGATCAGGCTGATGGTGCCGTGCTTCAGCTCCCCGGCGGCGTAGGCCTCTGAGTGGATATAGCTGATCTCCTTCATTTTCAGGCTCCCTTCCAGGGAAATGGCATAGTCGATGCCCCGGCCGATGAAGAAAATGTCCTTGGCGGCTACCTGCTTGGAGGCGAACCACTGGATCCGCTCCTTGTTTTCCAGCAGTTTTTCCATTTGCTCCGGCAGAGCCTCCAGGGCGGATACCAGCTCTGCGGCTTTCTCCTGGGAAATTTTGCCCCGGGCCTGGCCCAAGGCAATGGCCAGAAGATAGGCGGCTACCAGCTGGGTAGAGTAAGCTTTGGTAGTGGCCACGGCGATTTCCGGGCCGGCAAGGGTGTAAAACACATGGTCTGCCTCTCTGGCAATGGTGGAGCCCACCACATTGACGATGGCAAGGGTAGATGCGCCATACTCCTTTGCCTCCCGCAGAGCGGCCAGACTATCAGCGGTTTCGCCGGACTGACTGATAACGATAACCAAGGTCTTTTCCGGCAGAAGAGGCGTGCGATACCGGAATTCGGAAGCCAGCTCCACACGCACCGGGATTTTTGCCAGATCCTCCAGTACATACTGGGCGGTGACGCCTACATGGTAGGCAGAACCGCAGCCGACGATGTAAATGGCGTTCAGGTCTGCCATTTCTTCCTTGGTCAGGCCCAATACCTCGTACCGGATGACCCCATCCTGAATGGCGGAGGCCAGGGTGTCTTTCACCGCCTTGGGCTGCTCGTGGATTTCCTTCATCATAAAGTGCTCGAACCCGGCCTTTTCGGCGGCTTCGGCGTTCCAGCTGATTTCCACCAGGTCCTTCCGGATTTCATCCCCGTCCAGGTTGTAGAAGGTGACGCCTTCCGGGGTCAGCCGGGCCAGCTCCATGTTGCCGATGTAGTACACGTTCCGGGTGTACTTCAGGATGGCGGGGACATCGGAGGCCAGATAGCTTTCGCCGCCGGTAACGCCGATGATCATAGGGCTGTCCTTCCGGGCGGCGTAAATTTCCCCGGGGTAGTCCTGGAACAGCACCGCCAGGGCATAGGAGCCCCGAATCCGGACCATGGCATGGTTGATGGCGTCCACCGGTGTGTGGGCATATTTTTTATAGTAGTAATCGATGAGCTTTACGGCTACTTCCGTATCTGTGGAGGAATAGAAGCTGTAGCCCTTCCGGGTCAGCTTATCCCGCAGCTCCTGATAGTTTTCGATAATGCCGTTGTGGACGGCCACCACGTTCCCATCGTCGGAGCAGTGGGGATGGGCGTTGCATTCGCTGGGCTCCCCGTGGGTAGCCCAGCGGGTGTGGCCAATGCCGCAGCTTCCCGGCAGGGCCAGGCCGTTGTCCGTCTTTTCCCGCAGGGCTTTCAGCCGCCCCTTGGCTTTGACAATCTGTATGGGGTTTGTGCCGTCCCGTACGGCCAGGCCTGCGGAGTCGTAGCCCCGATATTCCAGCTTGGATAGCCCATCCAAAAGAATGGGCGCGGCGGCGTGATGGCCGGTAAATCCTACAATACCACACATAGTGCGTCATCTCCTAAAAAATACGGAGCCGCACAAGGTACCCATGCTCCGCGAATTGACCAAATTGTAGCATATATTTATCTAAAAATCAAGTAGCAAAATAGAGGGGGCGTAGGTACTCCGTCAAATCCCTATTTGGAAAAATCCGACCGGTTCGGATGCCTATTGGGCATACGCCTTGGTTACCTACCATACCGGTAAACAATCGTAAAACTTTGTAAAAAACGGTTGAAATTGGAATTGTGCTATGCTAAAATGTATTTAAGTGCGTTAAAAAGGCGGTTTATTTCTTTTCATACAAATTCGCCTGGTAGTTATTGCATAATTTAAATAAATGGAGGCGTGCATTTATGGCGTATATGCGTTTGGGTGACCTGCTGATTGCCGCCGGGGTCATTAGTCAGAGTCAGCTGACAGAAGCGCTTTCCATACAAAAGCAGACCCGGGAGCGCCTGGGCGATGTGCTGATTGAAAACGGAATGATTACCGAGCAGCAGCTGATTGAGGCTCTGCAAATGCAGCTTGGTGTGGATTTCGTGGACTTGACGGCTGTATCCATCCCCCTGGAGCTGGCGAAGTTTGTTCCCCGGAGCATTGCAAAGAAATATTCCGTAGTCCCCGTAAAGCTTGTAAAGGACGAGCTGTATGTGGCTATGTCAGACCCCCTGAACTTTGTGGCTCAGGAGGAAATCAAGGCAGCCTCCCATAAGCAGGTGGTGCCCATGATTGCCACCCGGCGGGCAACGGAGCTGGCCATCAATACCCTGTATGGCAACGAGGGCGCTGCCCGTGCCATCGAGGAAATGAAGCGGGAGGCCGGGGATACCCAGCAGGACATTATTCCCGCCCAGATGAACCAGACGGTAGATAATGCCGCCAACGAGGCTCCTACCATCCGCTTTGTAAATTCCGTCATCGAGCGGGCCATTGTGGAGCGGGCCAGTGATATTCATTTGGAACCCCAGGAAGGGGAAATGGTGGTGCGGATGCGCATCGACGGCGCCCTGCGCAAGGTTTTTACAGTGCCATCCAATTTGCAGGGCACTGTGGTATCCCGCCTGAAAATCATGGGCGGAATGAATATTTCCGAGCGGAAGATCCCCCAGGACGGCCGGGCCATGTTTTCCGCCAAGGGAAAGGATATTGACCTGCGTATCAACTCCATGCCCACGGTTCACGGCGAAAAGGTGGTGCTGCGTCTGCTGGATAAATCCGCCGGGGCCATTACCCGCCAGTCCATCGGCCTGGAGGGGCAGGACCTGGAAAAGTACGAGAACCTCTTAAAAAATTCCTCCGGTGTCATCCTGATTGTAGGCCCCACCGGTTCCGGTAAATCTACTACCATGTGCGCTATGATCCGGGAGCTTTGCCGGGAGGAAACCAATATTATGACCCTGGAAGACCCGGTAGAGTACGATATCCCCGGGGCCAATCAGTGCCAGATCAACGAGAAAACCGGTATGACCTTTGCCGCCGGCCTCCGTGCCATCCTGCGGCAGGACCCGGATGTGATTTCCGTCGGCGAAATCCGGGACGGAGAGACGGCCCAGATTGCCGTCCGGGCGGCCATTACCGGCCACTTGGTTCTCTCCACCCTGCATACCAACGATGCCGTTTCCACCATTGACCGGCTGGAGGACATCGGCCTGGAGCCCTATCTGATTTCCAGCGCCCTGCGGGGCGTGGTGTCCCAGCGGCTGGTAAGAAAGATCTGCCCCCACTGCAAAAAGGCATATACGCCCGATGCGGAGGAAAAAGTCATGTTCGGCATCCCCGAGGATGAAAACGTGACCTTCTACAAGGGCGAGGGCTGCCAGGAATGCTTCCATACCGGTACCCGGGGAAGAAAGGCCGTGTTTGAAATCCTGACGCTGAACGCGCACCTGCGCCGGATGATAACCAACAAGATCGATTCCGACGAGGTGAAGAAGGCGGCATTGCAGGAGGGCTTTGTGACCATGAAGGAAAACTGCCGCCGCCTGGTCCTGGCCGGAGAAGTCAGCGCCGCGGAGGCCGCCAAGGCCATCAATTCCACCGCCGGTTAAGGAGAAAAACCATGAGTTTACTGGATGATTGGATTGCCAAGGCCCAGCAGGACCGGGGTTCCGATGTGCACATTGTGGCCGGCCTGCCGGTGCGGGTGCGGATTGACGGCCGCCTGACGGACCTGACGGACTACCCTTTGACCTTTGAGGACTGCGAAAACGTGGGCCGGGAGCTGGCCGGGAAGCAGTTCCATGAAATTGAGGACTGCGGCGAGCTGGACTTGGCAAAGAGCTTTTCCTGCGGCGTCCGGACCAGAATCAACCTTTACCGCCAGCAGGGAAATCTCTCTGCCGCCATCCGCCTATTGGCCGAGCGAATTCCGGAGCTGGAGGAGCTGCATCTGCCCCCGGTGGTGGATACCTTCCAGGATTACCGGACGGGCATTGTGCTGGTCACCGGCGAGACAGGCTCCGGTAAGTCTACTACCCTGGCTTCCGTCCTGAACCGGATCAATAGGACCCGGGCCGCCCACATTATTACTCTGGAAGACCCCATTGAATATGTGTATACCCCGGATAAATGCGTCATCAACCAGCGCCAGATCGGCACCGATACCGAGAGCTACGCCAACGGCCTCCGGGCCATTCTCCGGGAGGACCCGGATGTGATCCTCATCGGCGAAATGCGGGACCTGAACACCATCGAGACGGCCCTGACCGCCGCCGAAACCGGACACCTGGTCTTCGCCACCCTGCATACCAATTCCGCGGCCGACGCCATCGACCGGATGGTCAATGTCTTCCCTGAGGGCCAGCAGAAGCAGATCCGTCTGCAGCTGTCTACCACCCTGCGGGCCGTGGTATCCCAGCAGCTGCTGCCTAAAAAGTGCGGCAAGGGCCGGGCGACGGCCTGCGAGGTCATGGTGGTGAATTCCGCCATCAAGAACCTGATCCGGGAGGGGAAGATCCCCCAGATGGATTCTTTTATCGCCATGAACGCCCAGAACGGCTCTATTCTGATGGATGCCGCCCTGCAGAAAATGGTGCGGGACGGTACCGTTTCCCAGGAGGTAGCCCGTTCCTACGCCCGGGACCCGGAGCAGTTTGGTAGAGGGAGATACTAATCTATGACAACATTTAAATACCGCGGCCTGTCCCCGGATGGGGAGAAGGTGCAGGGTGTTGTAAAAGCCTATAACGAATACGAGGCCGTAACCCAGCTGCGGGAGAGCTGCTCCGTGATCACCCATATCGAGGAGGTCAGGGAGAAAAAGAACCTGAACATCACCTTCGGGGCCACCCGCATCAAGGATCAGGACCTGGCCATCATCTGCTCCCAGTTTGCCATCATCCTCAATTCCGGTATGCCCATTGTCCGCTGCGTGGAAATGGTGGCGGACCAGGCCCGGACCCCGGAATTGAAAGCCAAACTCCTAAAGGTAGCTGAGGATGTATCCGGCGGCTACTCTCTGGCCCAGAGCTTTGTAAACAATATGCCGGACCTGCCGGTGACCTTTATTGAAACCGTTCGCGGCGGCGAGCAGTCCGGTACTCTGGAAATCTGTTTCGACCGGCTCCATACCTATTACGATAAGCAGAGTAAGGTCCGGGGCAAGGTGATTTCCACCCTGACCTATCCGGCCATCGTTATCTTCGTAGCCATTATTGTATTTATCATCATCATGGTGGTGGCTGTGCCGACATTCGTGTCCACCTTCGAGGAGCTGGGCACCGACCTGCCCGGCATTACCAAGGCTATGATTGCCGTTTCCGATTTTCTGACCCACCAGTGGCCGGTGCTGATTCTGATTATCGCAGGGCTTGCAGGCGGCTTTGTGGGCATGAAGCATACGGAAAAGGGCAAGGAACTGCTGGATACCTTCTCGCTGCGCAAGTCCCCCCTGAAAAGGCTCCATTCCATGTCCGCTATGGCGCAATACGCCTCTACCATGTCTACCATGCTGGCGGCGGGCCTGCCCATTCTGCAGTCCCTGGAGGTCACCTCCAATGTGATTACCAACGGCCTGATTTCCAATTCGATCCACAGGGTGTGCAAAAATGTGGAGCGGGGCAAAGGACTGGCCGAGAGTATGCGGGAGGAAAAGTGCTTCCCCCATCTGCTGGTGGAAATGTCCAACGTGGGCGAGCAGTCCGGCAACCTGGAAAAGACTTTGGATGTGGTGTCCGATTACTATAATAACGAGGTAGAGCAGATTACAAACCGCCTGTTCTCCGCTTTGGAGCCCGCCATTACCGTGGGCCTGGCCATTATGACTGTCGTACTGCTCTGCGGCGTATACCTGCCTATGTTCAGTATGTACGGGAGTATGTGATAGCCCGCGCCGCCAAAACCCCTTCCCCCTCCACGCAGGAGGGGGGAAGGGATTTTCCCTCCTGCAGGAGGACAATATTTACGTTGTACCCACCGGGAAAACAACCCACCCGGTGCTTACATAAATCCAATTTATCTTCTATGAAGAATAGAAGGAGGAAACACACAAACATGAAGAAACTGAAGAATTCCAAGGGCTTTACCCTGGTAGAAATGCTGATCGTTGTGGCCATTATCGCCATTCTGATTGCCATTGCCATTCCTGCCTTTAACAACTCTCTGGAGAAGGCCCGGGAGGCTGCCGATATTGCCAACATCCGGAACGCTTACTCCGAGGCTATGGTCAAGTACCTGAGCGAGGGCACCGACAAGGCTACTGCCGATAAGCCGGCAAGCGTAGATACTCCTGCTATGACCCAGACTAAGACTGGCTGGCAGTCCATTACATGGCCTACTTACCTTGGCACTGAGCTTACCGTTGAGAAGGGCAATGTCGTCACTGTCACCGTTACCACTAACGCAAACGGTGAAGTCGACGTTACCTGCTCGGTTAAGCAGTAACAAACGCAGCACAGCCTGCCGCAGCATGCACCGGCAGGGTGTGAACCCCTGAAAAACAACCCACATTGGGCAGGCACCGTTTGGGTTGGCGGCGCCTGCCTTGCGGGATACGGAAAGGAAGAAACGGAATGCTCTATACCACCCCCTTTATTACCGTATACAGCTGTATCCTGGTTGGCCTGCTGGGGCTGTGTATGGGCTCCTTTTTAAACTGCCTGGCCTGGCGGATCGTCCATGGGGAGAGTGTATTAAAGGGCCGGTCCCACTGCGATGTCTGCGGCCATGTGCTGACGGCAAAGGACCTGGTACCGGTAGTGAGCTTCCTGTTATCCCGCGGCAAGTGCCGGTACTGCGGCGCCAAGCTAAGCCGTCGCCATCTCTGTGCGGAAATTGCCACAGGGGCTGTGTATGTGGCACTTCTTTTAAAATATGATATTTCGCTCCAAGCCCTGCAATGGCTGATTTTTGCCAGCGTACTTTTATGCTGTGCCTTTGCGGATTTGGAGGGGTATATCATCCCGGACGGGGCCCTGCTGGTTGGGGCCGCTGTTCGTGTGATCTACTTACTGATTACCCGGGCTCTGGCTGCCGACTGGATTCAGGCGGCCTTGGGCGGCTTTGTCATCGGCGGCGGATTGCTGGCCGTTGTCCTCATTTACGAAAAAGTCAAAAAGGTAGAGGCCATGGGCGGGGGAGACCTGAAGCTCCTGTTCGTTACGGGCCTGTACCTGGGGCTTTTGGGGAACCTATTGTGCCTCTTCACCGCCTGCATCCTGGGCATTCTGTTTGGAATCATTGCGGCCAAGGGCAATTCCGATACCCCCTTCCCCTGGGGCCCCGCCATCTCCATGGCGGCAATCTTCACCGCCCTTTTTGGAGACCAGCTGATTATCGCGTATTTGGGGATGTTTTGAGGCACTTGCCTCCAAAACTCCTTTCCCCCCTCCTGCGTGGAGGGGGTGGCCCGCAGGCCGGGGGTGGAGGGGACCAGTCAAGAAATTTATGCCACCTTCGTTGAACGGAAAAGCTTAGAAAGAAATCCCATTCATCCGGGGAACCGGGAAAAACCAACCGGGTCCCCTCCACCCCCCCCCCCGGCGGGGGGCCCC
>CAKTHQ010000024.1 GCA_934565415.1 uncultured Oscillospiraceae bacterium | reverse complement strand
AGGAAATGATGAAGACCGTGGCCATGAAGGTCTGCGGCACCCTGCAGATCACCTACCAGGGCAAGGACATCGACCTGTCCCACTGGGAGCGGATGACCATGATCGAGGCCGTCAAGAAGTACTCCGGTGTGGACTTTGCCGCCATCACCTCCGACGAGGAGGCCATTGCCGCCGCCAAGGCCCACAAGGTAGAGCTGCCGGAGATCCCCACCAAGGGCGCCATCCTGGCCGAGTTCTTCGATGCCTTTGTAGAGGAGAACCTGATCCAGCCCACCTTCATCTACGATTACCCCGTGGAAAACAGTCCTCTGGCCAAGCGGAAGCCGGGCAACCCCGCCTTTACCGAGCGGTTTGAGTACTTTATCAACGCCACGGAGTTCGGCAACGCCTTCTCCGAGCTGAATGACCCCATTGACCAGAAGGCCCGGTTCGAAAAGCAGGTGGCCGACCGCCTGGCAGTAGACCCCGCCTCCCGTGCCCAGGTAGACTACGACTACGTTACCGCCCTGGAATACGGTCTGCCCCCCACGGGCGGCCTGGGCTTCGGCGTGGACCGTCTCGTTATGCTGCTGACGGACTCTGCTTCCATCCGGGATGTGCTGCTGTTCCCCACAATGAAGCCCACCGACCTGGAAAAGAAGAAGGCCGACGAGCAGAAGGCCGCTTCTGAGGCTGCGCCCGTGGCCGCTCCTGCTGCCCCTGTGGTGGAAGAGAAGATCGACTTCTCCAAGGTGGAGATCGAGCCTCTGTTTGCAGACTACGTGGATTTTGATACCTTTAGTAAGTCCGATTTCCGGGCCGTGAAGGTCAAGGAATGCGAAGCCGTGAAGAAGTCCAAGAAGCTCTTAAAGTTCGTTTTGGACGACGGAACGGGAACAGATCGGGTGATTTTGAGCGGAATTCATGCCTATTATGAGCCCGAAGAGCTGGTAGGCAAGACCCTTCTTGCCATCACCAATCTGCCCCCCAGACCCATGATGGGCATCGATTCCTGCGGTATGCTGATCTCTGCCGTCCACCACGAAGAGGGCGAAGAGAAGCTGCACCTCATTATGTTGGATAACCACATTCCTGCCGGCGCAAAGATGTACTGATTGGCAGTGTTTGTGCCGATAAAGAAAGAATTATTCTACAGATCCTCATAAAAACCCAATTGTCTTCAAAAGGCTTTGCCCCCGCAGTATCAAGCTGCGGGGGCGTTTTGTGTTATGCTAATCTTGACACCGGAATGAATGACCGCTATGATATGATCAAAGGGATACAACAGTCGTAAACCGTAAATGAAAAGCCGCAAAAATGCGGCTTTTCAAAAGCAACACAGTTAGCGCAAACTAACCCGATTTTCAAAAAACAGAGAGCCTTTTGAAATCAAAACGCAGAGGGCGGTATGGCCGTTTCCTGCGGAATGCAAAATGGAGGTAAAAGAACATGGCAGAAAAAATAGGCCTCTCCGGCGTGCCGGAGACCATGCTGCAAACCGTTTACGCAAGAGCGAAAGAAAGTCGGGGCCGCGGCGCCATCCACGACGCTAAAGCGGAGGAGATTATTGAAGAGCTGGACTATGATTTTTCCCTTGCGGACAAGGACAGTGCGATGCATAGCGGCGTTATTGCCCGCACCATTGTACTGGACCGGCTGACAAAAGCGTGGCTTGCATCCAACCCCGGTGCGGTGGTTGTCAACATTGCCTGCGGATTGGACACCCGGTGCTATCGGATGGCAGGTTTTTGCCACTGGTATAATCTGGATCTTCCGGAGACGATGGCGGTGCGGGAAAGGCTCCTGCCGGAGAGCGGGAGGATCTCACAGATTGCTATGTCCGCCATGGACGATTGGGGCAAGGAAATCAAGGAGCAGAACACGCCAGCGCTGATCCTCATCGAGGGGCTGACCATGTACCTGTCGGAAATGGATGTGCAGCGCATCTTCGGGGTGATCTCCAAACGCTTTTCCAAAGCCACGGTATTTGTTGAAACCATGAATCCTATGATCGTGAAGCATTTTCAGGAAAAATCCATCCAGGGCAGCAACGCTAAGTTCAGTTGGGGCGTAAAGAACGGCCCGGCCCTTGCGGCGCTGCTGCCGGGCTTCCGATTCTTGGAGGAACACAGCCTGGTGGAAGGCATGGCGGCCTTCGTGCCGATCTATAACCTGTTGGGCAGGCTGCCTGCTGTGCGGAATATTTCCAATAAGATCATTGTGCTGGAAAAGAAGTAGGATTCTGCAAAGGGGAACTTTTGCATTTTGATGGGATCAGCACCGCTGTGGGAAATTACAATCAAATTGCCCAAAAACATACAGCGAAATTTGGCACGGGTTATGCGTTTAACCTTTGCGGAAGGCCTTTCTTTGCGGTATTATGGAACAGGAAGGAGGGGATGGACATGGGTCAGAGCCGCACTCGAATCGTGGATATTGCGGAAGCGCTGGGCCTGAGTACAGCTACGGTTTCTAAGGTGATCCATGGGAAAACCGAAAAAATTTCAGAGGAAACCGTAAAACGTGTTCAACAGGAGCTGGAAAGGACCGGCTATATTCCCAATATGGCTGGAATCTTACTTGCCAGAAACAATTCCAGGATCATTGGCGTGGTTGTAAATGACCATGTCAAATATGAAGGGAGGGTTCTGGAGGATGGTTTTGTCATGTCCTCGCTGAATGCACTTTCCCATGAGGTAAACCATAGGGGCTACTTTTTGATGATCAAAACCACGGCGGATATCCGGCAGATTCCTGTTTTTGCCTCTATGTGGAACATGGATGGGTTGATCCTCATGGGCTTTTGCGAAGCGGATTATGAAAGGCTTCGGAATCAGATGAGAATTTCCTTTGTTGTGTATGACGGCTATTTTGAAAAATGCTCAAAGGTTGTGAATCTTGTCATCGACCACTACGATGGCGGTTATCAGGCCGGGCACTATTTTAAAGAGCTTGGGCATAAAAACGCGTTGTGCATTTCGGATAACTATATCTGTATGGACAAAGAGCGCATAGACGGATTCCAAAAGGCATTTGCACCGGGACAGACGCGCATCTGGCAGATCCCCAATACGGAGAAAAAACGGATGGCCTTTTATGAAAAGAAATTTCCGGAGCTGTTAAGCAGCGAAATAAGGGCTGTTTTTGCGGTGTCGGATAATTATGCTCTGGAGTTTATGCGTTTTTTGCAGGGGAAGGGCATTCGAATTCCGGAGGATGTTCAGATCATAGGCTTTGATGACACACTGTCAAGCAGGGAAAGCCGTCCGGCCCTGACTACGATCCATCAGGACGCGGCGCTGCGGGCCCAAAACGCAATTGCGTGTATTGAGGCAATGCGGGACGGTAGAGCCTGCGAAGCCGGGATCGTACTGCCGGTCCGGCTGATCAAAAGGGGAAGTACGGAGGTGCTGCCATGTCAGGATTTATGAGATCATTGTGCAAAATCGCCATTCCGGTTACGCTGCAAAGTATGCTGCAGGCATCTTTTTCCATTGTGGACCAGATTATGATCGGTCAGCTGGGAGAAACGAGCATATCCGCCGTCGGACTGTGCGGGAACTATTCCCTGATGTTTTCTGTAGTCATCGGGGCGGTAAGTACCGTTGCGGGAATATTGATTGCGCAGTTTCTGGGAGCGGAAGATACGAAAGAGGCCTGGAGCAGCTTTTATGTGAGCCTGATTTGCGGAGTGGCTATCTCAGCCGTGTTCCTGCTGCTGTCCGGGCTTTTCCCGGCACGGATACTGGGATTCTATACAAAGGACAGGGGCATTCTCCAAACTGGCTCCGTGTATTTTAAAATCGTTGCCTTTTCCTATATTCCGATGGCAATCTCTGCCGTGATATCCGCCTGGCTGCGCTGCAAAGAACACGCGGCGATTCCGCTTCTTGCAAGCCTTGGGGCGGTTGCCGCCAATACGGGGCTGAACTATGTACTCATTTTTGGAAAATTGGGCTTTTCGCCTATGGGGATCCGGGGGGCGGCAATCGCAACGCTTTTTTCGCAGCTCATCAATTTGGTGTGCATCTTTATTGGGTTTGCCGTCTGCGTCAGAAAAGACGGGGACAAACCGATTTTTTCGCTGCGGTTCCGGAAGCTTACCACAAAAGATTATCTCGCTATGATTCTCCCGATTCTGATCAGCGAGTTTTTATGGAGCTTCGGACAGAATGTGGAGTCTGCGGTATACGGACATCTTGGTACCGCAAGCCTGGCGGCCTATACCCTTACCTGCCCAATACAGGGACTGCTTACAGGAGCTTTGAGCGGTTTGTCTGCAGCAGCCGGAGTGATGGTTGGGAAGCGGCTTGGAAAGGAAGCGTACGGGGAGGCATACAAAGAATCCAAGAAGATCATGTGCGCCGGGCTCCTGGGGGCGATATCGGTATCGGCAATACTCATCTGCTTGGCGGGAGCATATACCGGCTTCTACCGCGTAGACGACGGTGTAAAAGCCCTTGGGAAAATTCTTCTTGTGGTTTTTGCCCTGTATGCGCCTGTCAAAGTGGAAAACATGATCCTCGGCGGTGGCATTCTCAGAAGCGGCGGCAATACGAAGCTGGTTATGTTGATTGATACGGTTGGTACATGGTGTATCGGGATCCCTCTTTGCCTGCTTGCCGCATACGTTTTTAAATGGGGGATCGTAGGTGTATACACGCTGCTCACTGCGGAGGAACTATTCAGGCTGGTTGTATCCCTGCTTGTGTTCAGAAAACGGAAATGGATGATCAGCCTGTCCCAGGGAGCATTACGCGGAGACGGTACCCACAGCGGATGAACAGAAGTGGGTCAATGGGCTGGGACTGTAAGCCCGGCAGACAGAAACTGAAACAAAAGCATCTTCCAACCGCCGGAAGATGCTTTTTGGCATTCCCGTCAAAAAATCCCGGCGGGTTGTTAAACTTTTGTTGACAAACTATAAAATCGGTATTATACTATCAATATAAATAAAACTTTTTCGTGGCCTTGGGATACCCGTTGGGGTCCTGGGGATGAACAAGGGAATGGGGTGCAAGTCCCCGCGCTGCCGGCGCTGTAAGTGTCAAGGCGGCCTGCCGTCGGCGAAAGCCGGTCATTGGGGAAACCTGAGAAGGCAGGTCAGGCCGCCGTTTGAGACACAAGTCAGAAGACCTACGAGGAAAGAGAATTTACCTGATCCTGGCAAGGATCAGGGCAATTTGGTGCGGAAAAACGGCCGCAGCAGTGTGTTTGTGCATACTGCTGCGGCTTTTTTTATTGCAGTCAATGGCGAAAGCTGTGGCGATATATTGCCGGGCAGCTCTTTGGGGCACCGGCGGAAGGGAAGTTTTGCTATGAAACGACGGATATTGGCGTTTCTGCTGGCCCTGGTGATGGTTGTGGGTATGGTGCCCACAAGCGTCTTCGCGGACATGGCAGAAGGGACCCCGGAAGAAGTGACCTTGGTTACCGAGGAAACGGAAGCTCCGGAAGAGGCGACGGAGGAGACCGAAGAGGTACCTTCGGAACCGGAAGAAACCGAAGAAACTGAGGAACCCGAGGAAACCGAGCAGACCGAGGAGACCACCGTCCCCGAAGAGGAGCCGGAGGTTTACGAGGGGGTTGTCGGGGAACAGGTTGCGCTGGAGGAGGCTGCACCGGATGCGCATGTTACCTTCACCGTCAGCGTCCAGGGCGTCCTGGGAAAGACCTCCGACGGGGAGGCGGCCATTGAGCTGCCCGTCACCGTTAAGGACCTGAACAGCGACGGCATCCTGACCTACGACGAAGCTTTGGTAGCCCTGCACGACGGGTATTGCCCGGATGGCTATGTCAGATCCGGCTATACGGTCACCAAGGTCTGGGGGGTAGCGGATACCTTTTACAAGTACTGGAAGAACGGCGAATACCTGACTAAGAGAGTCGATTTCAGTACCAGCACCGTTGCCGAGGGCGACAAGCTCTATACGGCGGTGGTCAAGGATACCGAGTACACCTCCGATGTCCTTGCGTCTTTTGATCAGACCGAAGTCACCGTGGATGCCGGCGAAAGCTTTACCCTGAAGCTCACCGGAACGAAGAACGACAATTTCTCCGGCGGCAACGTTGCGGGTGCAGCGGTTGGCACCTGGGACAACGGTACCTTTACCGCCCTGAAGGATACCAAGACCGATACTGTCGGCAAGGTTACCCTGTCCTTCGATAAGGCCGATACCTACATCGTCTCCGCCAGCGGCACCGTGGCCGGAGAATACTATGATGCTGACTTCGAGGATACCGAAGACATCGAATGCCCCATCACCGCTCCCTACTGCGTGGTCACCGTCAACGAGGCGGAGAAGCCCGCAGTTACGGCGGATGTCACCTTCACCATCAGCAACCAGGGCGTTCTGGCCCAGACCCCTGACGGAAAGGACGCTATCAACCTGCCTGTTACCGTCGAGGATCTGGACGGCAACGGCGTCCTGACCTTTGACGAGGCCAATGTGGCCCTGCATAAGGCCTACTGTCCCGGCGGTTACACCTGCGAAGACAACTTTGTGACCAATTTCTGGGATACGTTGACAAGCTATAAAGCAGGCTCTTACCTGTTTATGACCAACGATGTACCCATTCCCACCGGCGTGGCGATCGACACCGTGCAGTCCGGCGACAAGCTGTATGTCGCCATTTTGAAGGACCAAACCACCTGGTCCGACGCTCTTACCTTCTTTGATCAGAAGGCGCTGACCGTTGACGCCTACCAGGAGTTCACCCTGAATCTGCAGGGCGG
Source organism: uncultured Oscillospiraceae bacterium (assembly GCA_934565415.1). Lineage (GTDB taxonomy): Bacteria > Bacillota > Clostridia > Oscillospirales > Oscillospiraceae > Faecousia. The sequence continues at coordinate 24,200 of CAKTHQ010000024.1, read as the reverse complement.
CACCACCATGGGTAAGGGCGGTTATGCACAGGGTGCCATTGCCGGGGCCCAGATTGGTACCTGGAAGGACGGCAAGTTCACCGCTCTGGACGGCATCAAGACGGATGACAAGGGCAATGTGACCCTGAAGTTTGCCGAGGGCGGCACCTATATCGTTTCTGCCAACGGCACCGTTAAGGCTGACATTGCCAACTGGGGCGGCGGCGACGGCGAGAGCATCATTACCGTAGATGCCCCTATCACCGCACCTTACTGCATCGTGACCGTAAACGAAGCGGAAGCGCCTGTGACCACCGTTACTGTGAATTTCAAAATGCAGGACGACGAGGGCGGACAGTTTATTACCGCCTTTGGGGAAAAGGTTTCCAGCGACCTGGCAGAAAGCTACGGCTATAAAGACCAGGTTAAGAACGGCGTTTCTGCCTTGGATGTACTGGTAAGAGCCCATGAGATGACCTTTGACGGTGCCTTTGATAAAGACAGCATCCGGGACTTTCTGGATGTCAACGACAAGGGCTTTATCACTGTGTTTGGCAACATGAAAACCATGGCGGTTGCCATTATCGTAAACGGCCAGCTGCCCGGAAACGGTTCCTATACTGTGAATCAGGCAAAGGTGGAGGATAACGATACCGTCTTCTTTGGTATGTACTCCGATACCTCCAGCTACTCCGACCGCTATGCCTGGCTGGAAACTGCCGACGGTAAGCGCTTGACCGGGCAGACCCTGTACGCAGGAGCCACCGTGGACCTGGTGGTTAAGGGAATGTCCGCCATGAGTGGCGGCGAGGGAACCCCCGCTGCCGGCCTGAAGCTGGGCTATGTAAATATGACCACCGGCGAGGTCTCCGATCTGAAGGCCAACAATCTGGAGGTCACCAGCGACGGAAACGGGAAACTGAGCTACACCATTCCGGAGGGGATGGCCAACAGAACCGTCTGCTTCACCGTATCCGGCGACGGGATCATGGGCGAGCTCAGCGTCTTCAAGGTTGGCGATGTGGCCAAGGAGACCGACCTGGTAGATATCCAGCTGGCCATCGGCGGCTGCCTGGAAAGCTCCATTCAGCCCCTGACCCTGTCTCCCGGATTCGAGCACACCACCAAGAATTACAAGGTGGATGCCCTGGATTACATCGAAGAGGACAGCCGTTACCTGTGGGTAAAGGTGGAGGCCTTTCCTTACTGCACCGCCAGCTTTGATTTCCACGGAGTCACCAGGGACTTCCAGGAAAGCGAGCTGCGGCAGTGGAGACGGCTGGACAAGCTGACTCCCGGTGCAGAGAATGTGCTGACCCTGACCTCTGCTGCCGAGGGCGGTATCACCCAGACCTACACCGTTACCGTTCCTATGGAAGGGGACCTGAATGACCAGAGCATCGTCTGGAAGACGGACCTGACCGAGGATACCGCTGTGGCCCTGGGCGGGGAGAAGACCCTGACCGTAGAAGCGGCTCTGGAGAAGGAAACTCTGAAGCCCAAGGAAATTACCTATCAGTGGTACTCCAATACCACCGCCTCCACCGAGGGCGGCAAGGCCATTGAGGGCGCCACCGGTGCTTCCTTCAAGGTGCCTACCGATGCCAAGGGGATTACCTATTACTACGCGGTTGCTTCCTGCGGCAGCCTGACCGCTGCCAGCGGCGTGGTTTCCGTGTGGGTGGCCACTGTTCCCAAGAGCATCACCCTGAAAGCCGATTACCCCTATACCATTCCCAATACCCAATCCTACGGCTCTCTGCCTCTGGGCGGCGTGACCTATATTGTAGAGAAGGGTACCAAGTTCCACATCGTCGCCCTGGATGAAAACGGCGACGAGACCCCCGTTACCTGGAAGAACGGCGGCTCCTACGGCGGCAAGTTTGATGCTGCTACCGGAGAATATACCGTATCCTCCACCAGCTACACCTATCTGACGGCTACTTCTGCTCTGGATTCCTCCGTGACTTCCAAGGAGAAGAGCATTCAGGTACAGTACTACCAGATTTCCGCTTCCGATAAGAACCGCTCCGTCTCCCTGCCTGTTGACGGGCAGAAGAATCCCACCGTAGAGATTACCGGCGGTGTCAACAAGTACACCGAATGGACGGCCCAGATCCCCCAGGGCGTGGCCGAAGTCACCACCGACCTGACCCAGAAGGGCGACCGGATTACCCTGAAGGCACTACGGCCCGGCACCGTAAACCTGAGCTTCGTCCTTGACCTGGGCGGCGAAGGGGACGAAAAGCTGACCGATTCCGCCGTTGTCACTGTAAAGGGCGTTGCCGTTGAGGATGCCGAAGGCAATCCGGCCAAGACCTACCTGGAGATTACCGGTGCGGCCCCGAACCCCACCGCGCAGCTGAAGGCCTATGTAAACGAAGGCCGGAAGATCGTCTCCTGGACCAGCGAGAATGAGGAGATCGCCACCGTAGACGGCAGCGGTGTCGTCACTGCCCATGGCGTTGGTACCGTGCTCATCACCGCGGAGGATGACCAGGGCACCAAGGGCGGCATCAAGATCGTGGTTTCCGACGACGGCAACCCCACCTTCGAGGCCTTGGAGCTGAAGACCGGCTTCTACGGCGTCGTCTCCAACATCACCTACGACCCCGCTGTCCGGGAGTACACCGGCGTAGAGCTCAAGTACTACGGCAGCAAGGACCTGACCTTCACCGCCAATACCCTCTTTAACAGCGAGAAACTGGATGCGGTCGCTTCCTATACCGATGCCGACGGCAGGCAGACCAGCGTCTCCATGAAGTCCGGCGAGGAGACCGTACTGCCCAACCTGGGCTTCGACAAGACCCTTGTCACCCTGACGCTGACCGACAAGACGGACGGAACCAAGCAGTCCGTATACACCCTGGAGGTTACCCGCCCCAGAGATGCATCCAAGCAGATCGCCTCTTCTGGCGGTCTGGCACTGATGAACGCAAAGGGCGGTGCGCTGGCTCCGGACCTGTATAAGGACAAAGCCGAGGGCTGGCTGTTCCGTGCCGACGAAGCGGGCGTGCAGCAGAACAGCAGCTATACCGTCAGCTATACCTATTATAACTACAGAGCATATCTGGTTTCCGGCAGACCCGATTTTACCGTTTCCATCAAGGGTTTGACAGCCTATGTCCACATCCGCTATAGCGTGGACGGCGGCAATACCTGGAAGGAGCTGCCCCAGGGCGGCGGCCTGACCGATGTGATTACCTTCCCTGAGGCTAAGGAAGATGCCCACGCCGAGGTGAGGGTCCAGTTCCAGCTGGTAAACGATAAGGCCTATGCGGCAGCCGGAAACACCTACCCCGAGCTGGTTGCCGACGGCGAAAAGCTCCTGGTAAAGAGTGAAACCGGCACCGTCGTCCGGGAGGACGGCAATTATGAGCAGGTGGGCTCTACCTACAATGTGTGGGTCGAGCAGATCCCGGATGTGGGTACCCCCGAGATTCTGACCGCCGAATCCGACCTGGGCGACTGGTATCCCGCATTTACCCCCGATGCCACTACCTACAATCTGTCCATCCCCAGCAATGGCGACCTGCCTACGGTGACCTTTACCGTAAGCGAGGGCGCCGCCGTGAAGCTGGGCACCAACACCGCTATGACCCCCGGCGAGGACGGCAGCTATACCCTGAAGCTGACCACCTCCGCCCAGACCGTTACCGTTTCCACGGCCGACGGCAGCCTGGTCCGGAAGTACAGCTTCAGCGCCAGCAAGCGAATTGCGGGCGGCGCCGACAAGATCGTGGACTACCTGTGCATCAACAGCCAGTATACCAATAGCGGCACCTACGGCCTTGGACCGGAGGCAATGCTGAAGGGCACCCTGAAGTCCCTGGGCAACTTCGGCGGTTATGCCACTTTCTACTTTGAAGATGGCCTGACCAACGATCCTGCCAACAAGTATGGCGTAGACTTCTATGTGTACGGCAACCCCAACTCCGGACAGAGCTTCTTTGAGCCTGGCCAGGTGTGGGTTTCCGAGGATGGCAATGCCTGGTACGCTCTGGCAGGCTCCGAGCACTACGACAGCGCCATCTGGGATTATTCCGTAACCTACACCAAGAACGGCACCGGCACCGACTGGTCTGATAACTACGGCCACACCCAGGCGGACCACGGCAAGAGCTTTAGCTGGCCTCTGGCCTCCAACTACCCCCTGAGCAAGGAGCTGGAAAGCGACAGCTTCACTCTTTCCGGCATCCTGATCCCCAGCGTGGCGGGCATGGTGGGCAACAACACCACCTCCAGCTTCGCAACCGGCACCACTTTCGGCTACGCCGATGTGCTGGTAAACGGTATGGAGAACCCCTACAGCAAGAATGACGACTATAGCGTCAAGAGCGCAGGCTTCGACCTGGCCTGGGCCGTGGATTCCGACGGTATCCCCGTAGATGTATCCGGCAAGGAATTCCACTATGTCAAGGTCGTCACCGCAACCAACATCATGGCGGGTGTTTTTGGCGAAAAGTCCACCGAGGTCGGCCGGGTGTTCCGTGCCGATTCCACCGGCAGCGATGTGGGCACCACCGCAGTTCCCGCCGTCATCACCTTTACGGAGAACGGCGCCTCCTACAGCCTGAACCTGGAAGAGGGCAAGCAGGTTTACGAACTGACCCTGCCCATGAGCGCCGTTTCCATCCAGGTATGCGGCAACGCGGATAACACCTATGTGAACAACCAGTGGGTCGCTTCCGGCGAAGCCTCCAAGCCTATCGCCATCAGCGCAGAGAAGGCCACCCTGGTTCGTATCATCGTCCAGACCGGCGATGAGGAGCCCACCATTCTGATGCTGAAGCTCACCGGCCGCGCCGTCACCGAAGGCGACAAGCCCGTGATTACCCGGCAGCCCCAGTCCGCCGATTATGTTGTGGGCCAGGCAATGGAGGCCCTGACTGTAGAGGCGCAGGTCCCCAGCGGCTACGGTAAGCTGAGCTATCAGTGGTTCGAGAACACCGAGAGCAGTACCGAAAATGCTACCGCCATTGCAGGCGCTACCGAAAGCACCTATGTGCTGGGTACCGCAGAGCAGGCAAGCAGCAAGTACTACTTCTGCGTGGTTACCGGCGACCTGGGTGCGGACTACAGCGTCACCTCCGACATTGCGGCGATTACCGTCGTAACGGTAGAGGAGCACATTTCCCAGACCCTGGGAGGCACCGGCACCAGCGAGGATCCTTACAAGATCACCAAGGCCGAGGACTATGTCTTCGTTGGTGAAATGGTGGCCGCCGGTTACTCCTTCGCGGGCCAGTACCTGACCCAGACCGCAGATGTTACCCTGCCCGAGGGCTGGACCCCCATCGGCTGCCTCATCGATGAGAGTGTAGGCCACATTGGCGGCGGCAAGAACGCCCGCTTCTTCAGCGGCCACCTGGACGGCGGGAACAACACCCTGACCGTACCGGAAGGCGGCCTGCCCCTGTTCGCCTATGTCACCGATGCCTATGTACAGAACCTGAAGATTTACGGCACCCGGATTGAAGGCTACGGCCTGGTCAACAATCTGGAAGGCGTGGGCCTGAAGGGCAACGCCATCACCATCGACGGCGTGACACTCCTGTCCGGCACCAAGACCTTAAAGTCCGGCCTGATCGGCACTTATATCACTAAGGCCAACGGCTATGCCGGCTGCAGCGGCGGTTACCTCGTCACCATCCGTAACTGCGTTGCGGAAGAGGGCGTGGTCATCGGCTACGACGGCACCGAATCCAACATCGGTACCTTCGCCGGCCGTGTCAACGGCACCATCGAAAACTGCGAAAGCTACGCCACCGTCCAGGGCGTGGACAGCGTAGGCGGCATCGTGGGTGTTTTGGATAATGCTAAAACTACCGTTAATCTCAATATCACCGGCTGTACCTTCGGCGGTACCGTAGAAGCCAGCGGTGAGCTGGCAGGCGGTATCCTGGGCAGCGGCTATATCGGCTCCTTTGCAGAAAATGCTATGCGGCCCAATATCGAGGATTGTGTTGTTACCGGTTCCGTCACCGGCTCCAACATGGTTGGCGGTATCCAGGGCGGTGACAAGTCCGTTGCCCAGACCTTTGCCTCAACCCCCAACCACATTACCGGCAACACCTTCAGCGGTGTCGTCACTGCCACCGACGGTGATGCCGTAGGCTCCATTGTGGGTTACTACAGAAGCCTGAATAAGTACGATACCATTACCGGCAACGTGAATACCTCCAAGGGTGCTCTGCGGCCCATTGGCCGGGTAGAATATGTTGATACCAGCGCTGCCGTGCACGAAACGGAATTTGGTCAGACCTATATCGATACCAGTTCCAGCAATCTGCCCCCGTTCCCCGGTTGGGGCGGCTGGCAGAAGAATTCCAACCGGACCGACGATCCTCTGGGTGCGGACGCGCAGATCCTTTGCGCTTCCAACGGCGCGCCTAAGGCAGACGAGACCAATGTGAGAACCTTGCTCTCCGGCAAGAGCACCACTTTGAAGGTCCTGGATCCCGAAACCGGTAAGGCTCTGGGCAAGAACGACATCACCTGGACCCTGAAGGATCCCCAGGATGTCATCTATGCCACCGTGTCCGCTACCGGCGCCGTCAAGGCCAAAACCGTGCTGACCCAGGTGAAGGTGACCTTCGCAGGCACCCTGAAGGGCAGCTACTATGGCACGGTTTACCAGACCGTCACCATCCTGCCCAAGACCACCCAGGTGGAGATTCTGAAGGACGGCGAGAATGTCACCGGCAAGACCCTGAGCCTGAACACCACAACAGGGGAGCGGCTGACGCTGAAGGCTGCCATCTATCCTTATGACACCGGCGCTCAGGTTACCTGGAAGTCCTCCAATACGAAGATTGCCCAGGTTGTGGACGGCACCGTCTCCTTCGGCGGCAAGACCGGCACCGTAACCATCACGGCTACCACCAACGACGGCACCCGTGTGGCTGCCAGCGTAAAACTCCAGGTTGGCGTTCTGACGGAGAGCGTGAAGATTGGTACGCCCGCAGCAGAAACCCTGCGCAGCGGCAGCAGCCTGACCCTGAAGGCCACCGTCACCCCCGGCAACCCCACCGTTTCCGGCGTGACCTTTAAGCTGGTAAACGCTTCCGACAGCGCTTATGTGACCCTCAGTGCCGCCGGCAAGGTTACGGCCAAGACCGTAAACGAGCCCCATAAAGTATTGATCTATGCCGTCAGCAAGGATGCGGCAGCGGTAGAAAGCGATCCGATTACCCTGACCGTCCTGCCCAAGAGTAATGAGACCCTGATCCTCAAGTCCGGCAGCACCTATGTGACCAACGGCAAGCTGGTCAGCAATGCGGAGAAGGAACTGACCCTGGCAGCGTACACCCTGAGCGCCGACGACGGCTATGACGAGCACGAGGCCCAGAATGTTGTCTGGACCAGCTCCAACGCCAAAGTGGCCTCCGTTGAAAACGGCAAGGTTACCTGCCATAAGGCAGGCACCGCCAAGATCACCGCGGCTGTGGGCAAGGCCAAGGTAAGCGTCACCGTCCAGGTAACCACCCTGGCAGAGAGCATCAACATCGAGACCAAGAACGGCAATGACTTTGTGGTTGCCTCCGGCAAGTCCCTGGCCCTGAAGGCCACGGTGAGCCCCAGTACTGCCAAGCAGAAGACCGTTACCTGGTCCATTGCGGATGGCAGCAGCTATGCCAAGATTTCCGCTTCCGGCAGCGTTACCGCCAACAAGAATCTGACCGCCCCCGTGACCGTTACCGTCAAGGCTGTGGCCAAGGACGGCAGCGGCGCAGAGGCTATCAAGCAGATTACCGTTTACCCCATTGCTCAGGGCGTAACCATCTCCGACGTGAACCACGAGCGGACCACCGGTACCCTGGTATGGGATATGGCGGCGCAGGATACCGCCAAGTTCAGCGCTGCGGTGTACCCGGCCAAGGCACAGCAGAGCGTTACCTGGAAGTCCTCCAACGCCAAGATTGCCGAGGTTGACCAGAACGGTAATGTGACCTGCCATAAGGCCGGTACCGTAACCATTACGGCTTCCGCAAACGACGGCTCCGGCAAGAAGGCCGCCTTCAAGCTGAACGTTGTCAAGCGGATGAAGACCCTGACCCTGGCAGACGGGACCGTAGAAGGCGGCAAGTCCCTGCAGCTGAAAGCCGTTGTGGGTCCTGAAGACACCACCAACAAGAAGCTGACCTGGAAGGTAAGCGAAAATGCCTACGGCGTGAAGATTTCCGCCTCCGGCAAGCTTACCACCAAGAAGGTAGCGGAGGAAGTTACCGTTACCGTCACCGCTTCTGCCACCGATGGCAGCGGAAAGGCAGCCTCCTGCACCGTCACCATCACCCCTAAGAAGTAATCCTAGCCTTACAACCTGCCCCCAATACCGGCTTCCCGGTATTGGGGGCAATTTTTGGGTGCAAAAAGGATGCCTCCCGCAAAAAGGGGAGGCATCCTTCGCAATGTGAAGCGGCCGGTCCGGAACGAAACCGGAGGGGGCCTATTTATCGGAGCACATCAGGAATTTTTCTACGATCTCGGCAACGCCGTCCTGGTCGTTATTGCGGGCGGTTATGTAGTCGGCAGACTGTTTAACCTTCTCTGCGGCATTGGCCATGGCACAGCCTACACCGGCGGCCTGCAGCATGGTCAGATCGTTCTCCTCGTCTCCGGCGGCTACGGAGTTTGCTACGGGGATATCCAGCAGGCGGCAGAGCCGCTCCAGGGCAGAGCCCTTATGGACCCCCTTGGGGACGATCTCCAATAGCTGCTTGGAGGAGAAGAAGCAGTCTACGTCTTCGAAGCGCTGAAGAAGCTCCTGCCGCAATCGCTCCAGGGCTGGGCGATCCTCCTCAGAGACTGCCAAAACCTTGGGGGGGTCCTGCTGGAGCCCTGTTTCGAAGGAGGGCAGCACCCGGTAGTGCATCAGGATCCTGCCGCAGTATTTCCGGAGCAGCCCGTCGTCCCACCGGGGCTCCACCAGCACGTCCTCCCGGTCGTAGGTCTGGACGTGGATGTTTCTGCTATTGCATAGGGTCAGGATGGCTTTCGCTGTGTCCAGGGGCAGACAGTGGCTGTAAACGAGCTTCTCCCGGTAAGCGTCGTAGATCATGCCGCCGTTGAAGCTGACCACATAGCAGCCATCCTGGTGGAAGCCCAGCCGGTCATTCTGAATGATGGCGCTGTGCAGGGGGCGGCCGGTGTTGATGACTACCTTGTGCCCCAGGCTCAGGGCCTGCTCCAGGGCGGCCCGATTGCCGGGGGAGACCTCCCGGCTGCTGTTCAGCAGGGTGCCGTCCAGGTCGAGAAAGAGAATTTTACGGTCCATAGGGTTCTCCTCAGATAATGATATCGTCGATGCCTACCACGTATACATGCTTTCCCATGGCCCGGAGCTCGGCTACAATCTCCGGGTCTACCTTTTCATCGGTGATCAGGGTCCAGTGACCCTCGTAGATGCAGCTGCCGTAGCGGTTTTCCGTGGAGGCGGTTTTTTGAAGCTTGGTGTGGTCCGCCAGGATGTAGAGGCCCTGGGTGGTCCGGCTGATCATGGCCTCGTTGATGCCGATCTCCATAGGGATATTGTAGCAGAATTCTCCCTGGGCGGTGATAGCGGCGCAGCCGATGAAGGTCTTGTTGGCGGTCATGTTCAAGAGGTTTCGCATCACATAGTCCCCAACCATCACATGGTCCCGGGGCTCGCCGCCGGTGAGGGTGACGGTGACACCGGGAGGATACTTCCTGCCAATGGCGGCACCGTTGTTGGTAATCACATGGACCGCTGACACCTGCAGATAGTTCAGCGCGTCCAGGGCGGTTTTGCTGCCGTTGATAAAAAGGGTATCCCCGGAGCTGATGAACCGGGTGGCGAACTGGGCAATGCGCTGGCGGTACATTTGGATCTCCTCCGCCTCCGTCAGGGGGCGGGAGGTGAGTCTGGCGGTTGCGCCGCCGTAGAAGCGGGTGATGAGCTGGCGGCTCTCCAGGAATTGCAGATCCCGCCGGACAGTCATCAGAGACAGGCCGAATTCCTCGGCCAGCTGCTCTACCTTGATCTCATCCTGAGCTTGGATCTTCTTTAGTATTTCCAGCCGTCGTTCGTCCACAGAGGAACGGGGTCTTTTCATAGGCTACCTCACAGTTTGATCGTTGAAAAATCTACTCCATTATACCACGGAAATCAGATTTTGCAACTGGGAATAGCGTGTGAACCCGGCATGTGCGCAGAAATCCCTTTCCTTCGGCGCATACCACAGGGCACGCATACCGGCAGCCTCCGCACCCAGAATGTCTCCCTTCAGGGAGTCGCCGACAAACAGGCATTCGTTGGTTTCGACTCCGGCCTTATGGGCGCAGAGGCGGAAAAACCTGGGGTCCGGCTTTTCGCAGCCTGCTTCCTCGCTGGACAGAATGAGGGAGAAGTAGTCGGTGAGCTCCAGCTTCTGGAGCTTTGCCATTTGCCAGTCCAGAGTCATGTTGGTGCCGATACCGAGAAGGTAGCCCCGTTCTTTCAGGTCTGCCAGGCAGTCCTGGATATGGGGCTCCGGCCGGGCGGCCTCCAGGAGGGCATTCCAATAGAGGTCATTCATGATTTTGGCATGGGAGAGGGGAAGGTGGAGCTTCTCCAGGATGCGCTGAAAGCGGATCATCCGGTTGTGAATGGCTGCCTGAGGGCCCAGCAGATCCTTCATCTGTGCCATTTCCCGGCTATAGTATCCCTGCCAGGTTTCAGCGTCAATGGCGAAGCGGTCCCATACATACTGGGTCAGGGCCAGCCAGGCAACCCCATGGGCGTCGGTTTCTGAGTAGAGGGTATTGTCGATGTCAAAAAAGACGGCTTTGATCATTGTTTTCTCCTGAAATAAGAAAGGGGAGCGGCCTTGGCGGCCGATCCCCACAGCTGTGTACTTGGGTACCGGCGTGGATCAGTCCACCAGACCGGCATCTTTCATGGCCTGCTCCATCTCAGCGACGGACAGCAGGTTCTTCAGTCCCAGGACATGGGTGCCCTTCTTTTCGGCGTCCGCGAACATATCCTTGAAGTTCCGGGCGCAGAACACGACGTTGAACTGAGACGCGGAGGACTTGCCCTCGGACAGGGCACAGTGATGAACTTTGCCGGGCTTGATGTTCAGCTTCTTCAGGACCTTCTCCAAGGTCATCTTCATCATCAGAGAAGAACCGGCGCCGTTGGCGCAGCAGACCATAAAGCTGGCATTGTCAAGTTTTGCCATTGTGCATGATCTCCTTATCAGTGGATTTTGTAGGGAAGGGGGGAGAAGCTCCCCCTTCCGGGTTGCTGGAATTATTATAGGACAGGAGGGAGAAAAGGTCAAGCCATTACTTGCTCTGCTTGTACTCCTTGTAGGCTTCGTAGTCCTCGGTGATGAGGAAGTAGCCCTTCTTGTCCTTCAGGTACTCGATCTGGGGCAGAACCAGCAGGGCAGCCACGCAGATGATGACGCCAGCCCAGCTCAGGTACTTCATGACTACGGTCATGATGGGCCACACGGTCGCCCAGTCGAACATGCCCAGGTAGCCGCCGTAGGCAGCCATGCCGACCCAACCGGCGATGAGCGCGGAACCGAACACCTGAATGAGACCGGAGATGAAGGGGATCACCAGGCAAGCCTTCAGGCCGCCCTTTTCGTTGGCAACCAGGCCGATGGTGGCGTTGTCGAAGAACACGGGAACGAAGCCGCAGATGATGAGAACAGGGGACTTCATCAGGATCAGAGCCACGATGGCTACCAGCTGACCGGCAAGACCGGCCAGGAAGCCGAAGGTCACGGCATTGGCGTCACCGAAGCCGTAGCACACGGCGCAGTCCACACCGGGGATGGAGGAGGGCAGCAGCTTCTCGGAGATGCCCTGGAAGGAAACGGTCAGCTCGGAGACGAAGGTACGGACGCCCAGCTGCAGGATGGCGAGGTAAACGGCGAAGTTCAGGCACTTGTCGAAGACGAACATGAGGAAGCTGTCGGTTTCCTTCAGGTTGCCGGCGCTGATGAAGAAGTCCTTGCCGATGATGCTCATGATGATGCCGAAGAAGACGGTCATCAGGATGGCGGTGCAGACCATGTTCTCGTTGAAGATCTGGAAGAAGCCGGGCAGCTCCATGTCGCCCACCTTCTTGATTTCCTTGTCCTTCTTCTTGCCGCCGTCCTTTCCGAAGAACTTGTCAGCGGCCCAGTAGCCCAGACGGATGCCGAACATCTGCTGATGGGCAATGGCGAAGCCGGCGCCGTCGGTCAGCTCCTGCATGGGCTTGACGGTCAGGTTGGAGCCAACGGCCCAGTAAGCGCCCAGAACCACAGCCATGACGACCAGCATCAAAGTATCGTTCTTCAGCAGAGCGGGCATGGCGAACATGATCAGCCAGTAGGCGGTGGAGGCCTGCTGCACCTGCACATGGCCGGTGGTGAACAGGGTGCGGCACTTGGTGTACTTGTTGAAGCGGACCAGCAGGATGTTGACGATGAAAGCGATCAGCAGCAGGATCATGACGGAGTCAAAGGCCTTGCCGAAGACTTCCATAACGCCGTCGGTAACGGCATTCTGGCCGAAGTAGGGGTCGATAACGGTAGCGTTCAGATTAAAGCGGTCCTTCAGGCCTACCAGGATGGGACGGAAGTTGGAAACCAGTCCGCCGGAGCCTACGTTCAGGATCAGCATGCCGATGATGGCCTTCAGGGTGCCGCCCAGGGTGGTGTACCACTTTTCGCCCTTCAGCAGGTAGCCGAGCAGGACAATGAAGCCGATCATGTGGGGAGCGTTTTTCAGAATGTTGTTTGCAAAGAATTCCCAAATTGACGTTAATACTTGCATGTTACGATCTCCTTTTACCTAAATTTTGTGCCGTGGTTACATCTCTTCGATGGGGTGGGCCGCCTCTGCCGCAAGAATATCCTCCGGCGTGTTTGCCGCCATGAGAGCGTCCAGCAGCTCTTCGTTGCAGAAGAGGGAGGCCAGCTGCTGGATATTGTTCAGGTGTTCGTCGGGATTGCAGGCAGCCAGGGTAAAGAAGAGCTTGGCGAGCTTCTCTTCGCCGTCCTCGTCCTTGCCGAAGCTGACAGGCTCTTTCACACGCATGAAGCCGATACCGGTCTTGTGAACGCCATCGGCGTTCTCCTGAGAGTGGGGCATGGCCACATAGTGGTCGAAGACCACATAGGGGCCGTATTTTTCGATGCAGTCTACGATCTGCTTGTAGTAGTCCTCGTCTACGCTGCCGTCGGCCACCAGGCTCTTGGCGCTGAGCTCCACGCCCTGCTGCCAGCTGTCCAGCCGGTCCACAAAGGCGTAGTGCTTCTTTTCCACGATGGTCTGCAGAACACTTGCCATAGTTCGGTCCTCCTTAAATTACAGGCAGGAGCGGTAGGGGATGTTCTGGGGAGCCTCGAAGCAATCCTCGAAGCCCCGGCGGTGATGGTAGTAGATCTTGTCCTTATCCTGGGGGTAAATGTATTTGCCGCCCACCTGCCAGAAGAAGGGATGGAACTTATACTCGTTGCGGTCCTTCTTGAAGTCGTATAGCAGCTTGATCTCCTCACAGTCGGCCTGGAAGTTGGTCCAAACATCCCAGTGGATGGGCACCACCACCTTGCAGCGCAGGTTCTCGGCCATCCGGAGGATATCCACGGAGGTCATCTTGTCCTGCATACCGATGGGGTTCTCACCGAAGGAGCCGAAGGCTACGTCGATGTCGTAATCCTTGCCGTGCTTGGCAAAGTAAATGGAGAAGTGGGAGTCGCCGGAGTGGTAGATGTTGCCGCCGGGGGTCTTAATCAGGTAGTTGACGGCCTTGTCGTCCATATCGGTGGGGCACTTGCCGGTGAGCTCTTCCCGGTCGGGGCCGGTGGAGTCGGTGGTGACGATGCAGGTCCGGTCGAAGGAATCCAGAGCAATGATCTCCAGGTCCTTGATCTTGATGGTGTCGCCGGGCTTGACGGTGATGCAGCGGTCCTCGGGCACGCCCCACTTGACCCAGGTCTCAACGGACTTCTTGGGGCCGATGAAGGGGACGGGGATCACGTTGCCCTTGTCGTCGGTGGTGGTCATGCCGCTGTGCAGAACGTGGGCAGCCCACTCGGCGGACATATGGTCCTGATGGTAGTGGGTGGCCAGCACCGCGTCTACCTGCTTGAAGGCGAAGGGATCAAAGACAAAGGGGACGTTGCGCAGGTTGGGCTGCATGGCCCGGCCGCCGCACATATTGGCCATCTGGTGGCCAACCGCCATCTTGCCGTTGCCGTGGGTCCGCTTGCCGTTGCCGCACCACAGGTCGATGGAGACGTTGGCACCGCCGGGGGTCTTGAACCACACGCCGGTGCAGCCCAGCCACCACATGGCCACATTGCCGGGGGCTACGACCTCATTCTCGATGTCTTCCACCAGCCAGGTGCCCCACTCAGGGAAGGTATTCTGGATCCACTTGTCACGGGTCATTTCGGAAACTTTGCTCATTTCGGTTCCTCCTGTATAATGGGTAAGCGTATATCACTGTTCGCTGACGCCATCATATATCAAAACAATCAAAAATTCAAGTAAATTATATGTTCGTTTTACATATTTGAATGTTCCATTTAGGAGATACGAAAAAGTGATGAATTGAAAAATAGAACTTTTTACAGTGCAATAATTGGAAAATCTCTGTAAGATGCAATAATTGTATAACGCAAAAATGACGGTACAATTATGACCAGAATGTAAAAATCAGCAAATTAACCAAAAACCGACCATAAAATTTGACAGGGAAAATGAAAAAAATCAAAAAACCCTATTGCGATTTCCTATGGTATAGGCTATAATATGAGGCGTAATCACCGGACAAACCGGTAAGTATATGTTCGATGTGTTCGATTTGTGGCGAAAAAAGCCTCTGCTTTATGTTCGTTTCAAAAGAGCACATTCTGAAAATCGACCTGGAGGTTCTTTTCATGAAAGTCCAAAAGCGTGTTATTTCAAACCTCAACAAGTGCTACGCTATGAGCCGCCTGACCCACGAGGGCCAGCCTGCCTTCCTGGTGGCGGCGGAGAAGCATGACCCCTGCTACCTCTTCAACGAAGAAGGGGAGATGCTGGATACCGTCTGGACCGAGCCCGGCGGCGTCATGACCATGACCCCCGTTCCCGGCACCGAGGATATGTTCCTGGCTACCCACAAGTTCTATTCCCCCAACGACTCCAAGGAGGCCAAGATCGTCATCGCCAGGAAAGAGGCCCAGGGCTGGAGCATCCGCACACTGTGCGATGCTCCCTTTGTCCACCGGTTTGGCATTCTCAACCGGAACGGCGTCAACTACCTGATCGTCTGCTGCCTGAAATCCGGCCACGAGTATAAAGACGACTGGCGTATGCCCGGCGCCTGCTACGGGGCCATTCTGCCGGAGGATCTATCCTCTTACAACGAGGCCAATCAACTGAAGCTGACCCCCATCAAGATCGGTATGCTGAAGAACCACGGCTACAGCCAGATCAAGGTTGACGGCTACGATGCCGCCGTTGTGGGCTGCGAGGAGGGCGTATTTGTGTTTGCCCCCCCTGCCGCTGTCGGTGAGCCCTGGACTGTAAAGCAGGTCCTGAGCGTGCCTACCTCTGACGCGGTGCTTATGGATTTCGATGGGGACGGCAAGCTGGAGCTGGGTGCCATCAGCCCCTTCCACGGCGCATCTCTCGTGATCTATCACCTGGATGCCCACGGCAACTACGTGCCCCAGTGGAAGTTCGGCAAGCCGGAGAAGGAAACCGACATGATCCACGCCACCTGGGCCTGCCAGCTTCTTGGTAAGCCCACCTGGATCGTAGGCTGGCGGAAGGGCACCAAGGACACCATCGCCATTACCTGGGACGGCGAGACCGGCGACTACCATGTAGACTATATCGACCGCAACACCGGCTGCGCCAACGCCATGCACTTTGTCAATGCCAAGGGCCAGGACGTAGTTGTGGGTACCAACCGGGAGATCGACGAGGTCGCCATGTACATCATTGAGGAGGACTGAATCATGCTGGAAGAACTGAAACAAAAGGTTTATGAGGCCAATATGGAGCTTCCCCGCCGGAATCTGGTCACCTATACCTGGGGCAACGTCTCCGGCATTGACCGGGAGAAGGGACTGATCGTGATCAAGCCCAGCGGTGTGGAGTACGAAGAGCTGACCCCCGATATGCTGGTGGTTCTGGACCTGGAGGGCCATGTGGTGGAAGGAGACCTGAATCCCAGCTCCGACACCAAGACCCACATCGAGCTCTACAAAGCCTTCCCGAAGGTGGGGGGTATCGTCCATACCCATAGCCCCTATGCCGTGGCCTGGGCCCAGGCGGGCCGGGACATTCCCTGCTACGGCACCACCCATGCGGACTATTTTTACGGAGCCATTCCCTGTGCCCGGCACCTGACCCAGGCTGAACTGGATGAGGACTATGAAAAGGGCACCGGCACCGTCATCATCGAGACATTCAAGGACCGTGGCCTGGACCCCACCGCCGTCCCTGCTGTTGTCTGCCACAGCCACGGCCCCTTCACCTGGGGCAAGGATCCCGCCCAGGCTGTCTACCACGCTGTGGTGCTGGAGGAAGTGGCCAAGATGGCGATCCTGACCCGGCAGGTAGATCCCAGCGCTGCCCCCGCTCCCCAGCGGATCCAGGACAAGCATTATATGCGCAAGCATGGCCCCAACGCCTATTACGGGCAAAAAAAGTAAATAAGGCTTGCTTTTTCTCGGAAATATAATATAATTATTATTATCCTTATAATTTAGAAAGAGGTCTCCACCATGAAAGAATTCAATTATACCGTTAACGATCCCCTGGGTCTCCACGCCCGTCCCGCCGGTATGCTGGCCAAGGCTGCCAAGGCTTACCCCGACACCACCATCACCATCACCAAGGGCGCCAAGACCATCAAGGCCACTCAGCTGATGATGATCATGGGCTTGGCTGTGAAGAACGGCGATGAGGTCACCGTCAAGGCAGAGGGCCCTGCCGAGGACGAGGCCATTGCCGCCATGGAGAAGTTCTTCCAGGACAATCTGTAAGCATAAGCAAATAAGCACAAAGGGGAGCAAGTCATGATTACGATTCAAGGAAAAGGCGTTTCCGCCGGTGTGATCAAGGGCAAGCTGTATTTCTATAAGCGAGAGGATACGGCCGTCACCAACCGGAAGGTAGAGGATCTGGAGGCGGAGAAGGCCCGGTTTGCCGAGGCACAGCAGCAGTCCATCGCCCAGCTGGAGGAGCTGGCCGACAAATGCCGGGAGGAAGCGGGAGAAGAGTCCGCCGTTCTCTTTGAGACCCACGCCATGTTCGTTGAGGACGAGGACTATGTGGCCTGTGTCATGGATACCATGGAAAGCGAGTCCTGCTGTGCCGAGTACGCCGTCCAGACCGCGGGCAACCAGTTTGCGGAAATGTTTGCCGCCATGGAGGATGCTTATATGCAGGCCCGGTCCGCGGACATTCTGGATGTAAGCCGCCGCCTGATCAATAACCTGATGGGCATCTGCGACGGCGGCATCAATTCCGATGAGCCTGTGGTATTGGCTGCCGACGATTTGGCACCCTCTGAGACCTTGCAGATGGACAAGAGCAAGATCCTGGGCTTTGTTACCCAGGGAGGCTCCAGCAATAGCCACACTGCCATCCTGGCCCGGACTATGGGCATCCCCGCCATCTGCGGCTTTGGCGAAGCTCTGAAGAGCGAGTATGAGGGACGGATGGCCTACATCGACGGGGAGACCGGTCTGCTAATCCTGGACCCGGACGAAATTACCCTGACCAACCTGAAGAACAAGTACGCCGCCCAGCAGGAGCGGAAGCAGCTGCTGCAGACCATGAAGGGCCAGGAGGATATTACCCTGGACGGCAAGCATATTAAGCTGTACTGCAACATCGGTTCTCCCGAAGATGTAGCGTCCGTTTTGAACAACGACGGCCAGGGCATCGGCCTGTTCCGTTCCGAGTTCCTGTACCTGGCGGCGGACTATTACCCCACCGAGGAGGAGCAGTTCCAGGCCTATAAGGCGGTAGCCGAGGCTATGGACGGCAAGCGGGTGATTATCCGTACCCTGGACATCGGCGCCGATAAGCAGGTAGCCTACTTTAATATGCCCAAGGAAGAGAACCCCGCCATGGGTGTCCGGGCCATCCGGATTTCTCTGACCCGTCCGGAGGTATTCCGTACCCAGCTGCGGGCCCTGTACCGGGCTTCTGCCTATGGTAAGGTTGCCATCATGTTCCCCATGATTACTTCCGTTTGGGAAGTGGAGGAGTGCAAGCGGGCCTGCGAGAGCGTTATGAAGGAGCTCAGCGTAGAAGGCATTCCCTATGATCCCGAAACCGAGCTGGGCATTATGATCGAGACCCCCGCCTCCGTATTTGTGGCGGAGGATCTGGCAAAAATGGTGGACTTCTTCTCCGTCGGTACCAACGATCTGACCCAGTACACCCTGGCCTGCGACCGGCAGTGCAACAATCTGGGCAGGTTCTACGATCCCCATCACCCCGCCGTCCTGCGGGCCCTGAAGATTGCTGCGGATGCTGCCCACAAGGCCGGTATCTGGATCGGCATCTGCGGAGAGCTGGGCGCGGACCTGAGCCTGCTGCCTACCTTTATGGCCATGGGCATCGATGAGCTCAGCGTGACCCCCACCGCCGTCCTGCCTTTGCGTCAGGAGATTCGGAACATCGATACCCGCACCTGCGACCTCAGCGCGCTGAGAAGCTGATAAAATAAACGGACCCGCCGGGAGCAAAATCGCTTCCGGCGGGTTTTTGCAGCAAAAAACACCGCAGAAAGGGCTTGCCTTCTGCGGTGTTTTGCAAAAATACTTAGTCCTGATCCCAGTTGTGCCAGGTGTTCTGTACGTCGTCGTCGTCGTCGAACAGGTCCAGCATTTTCTCCATCTTGTCGGCATCCTCGGGAGACAGCTTGATATAGTTCTGGGGAACCATTTCAATCTGGGCGGAGACAAAGCTGTACTTCTTAGCGGCCATGGCATCAGCCACGGCGTTAAAGTCGTCGGGGGTGGTGTACACGGTGAATACATCGCCGTCGGCCTCGAAGTCGTCGGCACCGCAGTCCATGGCATCCATCATGACGGCATCCTCTTCGTAGTCGCCGTCTTCGTTGTCGATAACCAGTACGCCCTTCTTATCGAAGCTCCAGCTGACGCAGCCGTTGGCGCCCAGATTTCCGCCGTACTTATCGAAGTGGTGCCGGACGGAACCGGCGGTACGGTTCCGGTTGTCGGTCATGGTTTCTACAATGACGGCCACACCGCCGGGGCCGTAGCCTTCGTAGGTGATGGACTCGTAGTTCTCGCCGGAGCCGGCGGAGCTGGCCTTTTCCAGTACCCGCTTAATGTTGTCGTTGGGCATATTGGCGGCCTTGGCCTTGGTAATGACGGTAGCCAGCCGGGAGTTGTAGGCGGGATCGGCAGAGCCGCCGCCTTCCTTCACGGCCACGATCATTTCCTTTGCGATCTTCGTAAAGGATGCGGCCCGCTTGGCGTCCTGTGCGCCCTTGGTTTTCTGAATGTTATGCCATTTGGAATGTCCGGACATATGTTGAATCTTCCCTTTCTGGAATGGTTTTAAAAAATGTTCATCCTATTTTAGCACCCCTGCCGGAAAAAATCAACGGGCAATCAGAAGAATTTCATGCAATCGGTGTGATTTTTGGAAATGCGTACCGCAACTTCCGGAAATTCCGCCTGAATTTGCCGGGCCAGCAGGGTACAAACCGGATTTTCCGTGTAGAAGTGGCCTGCGTCGATGAGATTCATCCCACAGTCCCGGGCGTCCCAGAATCCGTTGTATTTTATATCGGAGGTGACAAAGGTATC
Organism: uncultured Oscillospiraceae bacterium; assembly: GCA_934565415.1. Taxonomy (GTDB): domain Bacteria; phylum Bacillota; class Clostridia; order Oscillospirales; family Oscillospiraceae; genus Faecousia. Next base: position 4,425 of record CAKTHQ010000024.1, on the reverse strand, counting down.
GCAGCCTGCCGCCCTGGCAAGGGCCAGCTCCGATCCGCAGGCCCCGCCGCCTACGGCAACCTTTTTGCAGGGGGCCCCGGCAGAGGAGTAGCGGAGCCCCGGGCAGCCTAAGGAATCCTTTACCCGCTGCAAAAAAGCATCCAGAGGCATTTCCGGAACGGTACCCACCCGCAGCAGGTTTTCCGGGGGCAGGGCAGTGACCTCTTTGAGCCCCAGCCTTTGGGCCAGAACATCGTTGACGCCGCCCTCGGCCACATCCAGGCAGGTGTGGCCGCTCCAGAGGCTGATGCGGTTTTCCAGCAGCAGCATGCCTGCCCGGCCAACGGAAGATTCCGGGGTAATGCTTTTGATGGGGTTAAAAAACAGGGGATGGTGGGTGAGAATCAGCTCCGCCCCCCAGGAAACGGCCTCACGGCACACATCCTCGAAGGGATCCAGTGCGATGAGAACTTTGGTAACGGGGCGGGTTCGGTCCCCCAGCTGAAAGCCGGAGTTGTCCCAGTCCATAGCCAGGGAGAGGGGAGCCAGAGCCTCGCAGGCAGCAACGATTTGGGATACGGTAGTCATAGTGCCTCCAATTCTTCCAGGGCAAAAACCGCAAAGGGGTCTGCCGTGTCTTTTTGGTTGTGAACGCTGAGAGCCAGGTGCTCCTTTACCCAGGCAATGTAGTCCGGCAGCAGCGGGCAGCCGCTTTGCAGCAAAGCGGGGGAGACAAAGCACTGGCCGGGGGTAAGGGCCTGGCCCGGGTCCCACACCGCTTCGATGACGGTGTACAGGAAGCGGCCATCCCTTAATACCTGTTCCTTGGCAATGCGCCAGCCGGTCTCCGACAGGTATTTCCGCAAAACGGGGGTTTTGGACTGACATTGTAAAATCAGGCAGTATTGCTTATTTTGCAGCCAGGGGGCGGCGGAGAGAATGGATACCATCACGTCTGCCCCCATCCCGGCACAGACCAGGGTATCAAAGTCCCGGGGGACCGCCTGGACACCGTCGGAAAGGAAAAACTGCATTTGCGCCCCAACGCCGTATTTTTCCCCGTTCCGGATGGCGGCTGCCAGGGGATCGGGGCGGACATCGGCAGCATAGACAAAGGGGGACAGGCCCTTTTGAAGAAGATGGATTCCCAAGTAACCGTGGTCGCAGCCAATGTCAGCCACCCGGCTGCCTGGCTGGACAAGGGCACAGCAGGCCAAAAGCCGCTGGGAAATAGGTAGTTTCATAATTGTACTCCTTTGGCCTGCTTTGTTAAGGCCAGGCAATGAAATAAAACCGGAATGCCCCACACTACAACGGGCCGATTTTCAAACTTGAAGTTTTTAAACTGGTGGGTTGAATGTGCCGCCGGGGGAGGATTCTTAAGGAGGGGATGGCTCTGAGCGGGAACGAAGCTTCAATGCCCCTCCTTAAGCCGCATTCTTTCCTTCTTTCTTGGCGGCGCAAGAAAGAAGCCCCCGGAGGGACCCAGCCGGCGAAATCAACAAGTCTGGTCTAAACGGGCGTATTTTACGAAAAAGGGTGCGCTGCCAACAAAAGCAGCGCACCCATTCGCTTTGGCTTAGCCGTTTTCTGCCTCGTAGGCCTCCAGGAAGTGGTTCAGCTGGGCCAGGAAGGGCTCGCAGTCCACGCCGTGGACCATGCAGGCTTCCTCTACGGTTTCGCCCCGGGAAGAGGGGCAGCCCAGGCAGTGCATACCGATGGCAAAGAACAGGGGAGCAGCCTGAGGGGCCACATCCAGAATATCGCCGATGATGGTTTCTTTTTCAATTTGAACAGCCATTGTAATGACCTCCTATATTTCTTTTACGCCTTATTATAACCGGTTTCATCAAAAAAAACAAGAGGCAAACGGTAGGCATTTGGGAATTTTCCGTGAAGATTTCCTGTATCTGGGGGAAGAGAAGCAGGGAGCGTTCAAAATGAACAATGGTATGTTGCGCAAGGTATTCAGCGGGGTACTGGCGGTGGTTTTTCTGCAAAATCCCCATTTTTCTGTGGCATTCCGGCCCGGCCCGTGATATGATAGCCGGGAAGAAAGGGGGCAGGTGAATGCGGAAGCTATTCTGGTTTACGGCGGGCTTTGCCGGGGCCGTGTATCTTTTGACAGGCAGCCTTTGGGGAAGGGGCCTGTACCTGACGGCCGTTTTCGGGGCTGCGGCAGTGCTGCTGGGGCTGATGCACCGGAAGGCGCCCTGGCTGGGTATTCCGCTGGCTTTGACCGTTGGTCTGACGGCAGGCTTTCTGCAAATGGTCCTTTTGCAGAAAACCTATTACGAGCCCTTCTATATTCTGGACGGTCAGACGCTGGGGGCGGAGGTTCTGGCGCTGGATTATGGGGAGGAGACGGACTACGGAACACGGGTAAAGGGGCGGGTGTATCTCGAGGGAAAGAGCTACGATCTGCTGACCTATCTGAAAGAGCCTATGGACATTGCCCCGGGGAATACCCTGACGGGCCGGTTCCAATTCAGGCTTACGCTCCCGGGCGGGGAAAGGGAATCGGACTATTACCCCGGAAGCGGGATTTTGGCGACGGCCACGGCCAAAACGGACACGATTCTGGAAACCGGAGAAGAGGGCAGCCTGCGGTATTTTCCAAGGCGGATGGCCCACAAGATGAAAACCGTCCTGCGCTTATGCCTGAAAGAGGATGCCTCCTTTGCCCAGTCTCTGCTTTTGGGGGACAGCAGCGAACTGGACTATGAGACCAAAACGGCTTTGACGGTCAGCGGCATTCGGCATATCATCGCCGTATCCGGGCTTCATGTGGCGGTATTGTATCTGCTGATCCAAAAACTGACTTTGGGAAAGCCGTGGTTGACCTTATGTCTGGGAGTTCCGGCGCTGTCCCTTTTTGCGGCACTGGTGGGGTTTACCCCTTCCGTATGCCGGGCCAGCCTTATGCTGGGGCTGATGATGCTGGCCTTTTCCATTCGGCGGGAATATGACGGGCTTACGGAGCTGGCCTTTGCGGCGCTGCTGATTTTAATCAAGAATCCGTTTATCGTCCGGGCGGTGGGCTTTCAGCTCTCCGTGCTCAGCGTATTGGGCATTTTCCTGTTTGCTTCCCGGATTCAGGCATTCCTGGAGGCCAAAATGGGCGGAGCAGCGGGGCGGGGGCTCCTTTCAAAGGCCAAGCGTTGGCTGGCAGGCTCCCTTTCCGTGACTCTCAGCGCCACCGGCCTGTCTACCCTGGTTGGGATGCAGGCTTTTGGGGTGGTCAGTATCATTGCACCCTTGACGAACCTATTGGTGCTGGGCCTGATTTCCGTTATCTTTTATGGGGTTGGCTTTACCTGCGCGCTGGGGGCAATGTATCTGCCCTTGGGAATGCTGTCGGGGAAGCTGCTTCACTATCCCATTTGGCTGGTACTGACCATTGCCAAGGCCTTCAGCCGAATTCCCATGGCGGCCGTCTACACCTGCAGCATTTTCAGCGTTGTCTTTTTAGCCGGGGCCTATCTTCTGGCCGGGCTGCACCTGGCGGCGAAGCAAGGCAGGTTCCGGTATTATGCACTTGCAGGTGCATTGCTTTTTGTCTTGTGCCAGTTTCTTTCCTACTGGGTGCCAAGGCAGGACAAATGCAGGCTGACGGTGCTGGATGTAGGCCAGGGCCAAAGCCTGCTGCTGCAAAGCGGGGGAGAGAATTTCCTGATTGACTGCGGCGGCCGGAGCGGGGAGACGGCTGCGGACGCGGCGGCAGAGGAGCTGCTCAGCCAGAATATTTTTCGGCTGGACGGCATGGCGCTGACCCATTTTGATGCGGACCATGCAGGCGGCGTGGGGTTCCTTCTGGGCAGGGTGGCTACCCGATTTCTGGCGTTACCCGGGGAAGATCCTGCCCTGGAAGAAAAGACGGATGTGACCTTGACCGTAAGAGAGGATATGTCGATTCCCTTTGGGGAGGGGCTGCTGCGCTTTTTTCCTTACGACGGCGGCAATTCCAGCCAGGAAAACAGCATGGTCATCTTGTTTGAATCGAAAAACTGTGTTATACTGGTCACTGGCGACCTGGATCTGGCCGGGGAACGGCGGCTGGTGGAGACAAAAGAGCTGCCAAAGGTGGATATTTTGATTGTGGGGCACCATGGCTCCCAAAATGCCACCTCGGAAGAGCTCCTGCAAACGGTCCGCCCCAGGGCAGCAGCCATTTCCGTGGGCAAAAATAATACCTACGGGCACCCCACCGAAGCGGTGCTGAGCAGACTTTCCAATATCGGCTGCCCCGTGTACCGGACGGATGAACAGGGCACCATTCTTTTCAGGAGGTAACACCCTTGGCAAAACCAAAATCTGACGGCGAGGAGCTGAATCGGCTCCGGCAGCAGATCAAGAATAAAGAATTTGGCAGGCTGTATTTTTTCTATGGAGAGGAATGCTTTCTGCTGGAAAACTACCTGGCTCAAGTGAAAAAGCAGCTGCTGG